>JAEEYY010000025.1 GCA_016288355.1 Synergistes sp. | reverse complement strand
CGTGACATCCAGAGCGAGACCGACTACAGAAATCTGGGGATAGACAGGGTAGGCATACGGGATATATCCTGGCCGATATCAGTCCCGGACAGAAGCGAAGGAACGCAGGAGACGATAGCTAACGTCAGCCTTTCCGTATCTCTGCCGCATGACTACAGAGGCACTCATATGAGCCGCTTCGTGGAGGTGCTGAGCTCACAGGAAAAGCGCGTTACTTTCCATAACATGGAAGGGCTTGCGGAAACTCTGCGTTCACGCCTTTCGGCCAGGGATGCGCATGCCGTATTCGATTTCCCCTATTTCATAACGAAATCCGCCCCTGTAAGCGGAGCAAAGGGGCGCGTACGCTGCGACGTACGCTTTGACGCGTCGCTTTCGGAACGCGGCTTCGATCTGATCACGACAGTGACGTCGCCTGTACAGACCTTAAGTCCATGCTCAAAGGAGATATCCGAGATCGGTGCGCACAAACAGCGGGCACATGCCGTTATGGAAGTAAGGCTCTCCCGCTTCGTATGGCTGGAGGAGTTCGTCCGGATGGCTGACGAATGCGCTTCGGCACCGATATACAGCCTGCTGAAGCGTGAAGATGAAAAATATATAACGGAGCATGCGTATATGAACCCTAAGTTCGTGGAAGATACCGTCCGCGATCTCGCGCTTAAGATGAATGCGGACGAGCGCGTCCTGTGGTACCGTGTTTCCGTATCAAGCCACGAGAGCATACACAATCATGACGCTTTCGCCGAGATAACGGGAGACAAAAGAAATGCCGGAAAACAGTAGAAGGCTCCTGCGCCGCGCGGTATTGAACGAGTCGGGGGCCGAGCGCGTCAGACGCGGACATCCATGGATATTCAGGGGCAACATCATGCAGGCGCCGCAATGTGCGCCCGGGGATATCATACCCCTTGAAGAAAAGAACGGGAGCCGCGTGGCATGGGGGCTCTGGAGCGAGAGTGAACTCTGCATACGCATACTCTCGTTCGGCAGCCACGAGCCTGACCAGATGACGCTGCTGCGCAGACGCGCGGAACGCGCTTTAGAACACCGGCGCTGCTGGTGCCCGGGAGATGAATCCTTCCGCTGGGTACACGGAGAGGGCGACGGACTGCCCGGCATAACCGCCGATCTGTACGGCGACACGCTTGTCCTTCAGCTCTCCGCAATGGGCTGGTACCGCCACGCCGAAGAGGTCGCGGCGATATTCCGCAAGGTAAAAAAACTCTCTGCCGTGATTCTGCGCAACGACACAAAGCATCTCGAAAAAGAGGGGATCCCGAGGGAGATCAAGCCCTTGCTCGGCGAAATGCCCGCCTCACCGATTAAGGCGAAGATAGCGGGTTTTGACGAATATGTAGATATTTCCGGCGGACAGAAGACAGGCGCTTATCTTGACGTACGCGCGGTTCCCGCTCTGCTTGATTCCGTCTTCCAGGGGGCCGCGGTACTGGACTGCTTCTCGTATCAGGGACACTTTACGCTTCGTGCGCTTGCGCGCGGAGCCGCGTCGGTGACGGCCGTGGACCAGTCAAAAAACGCCCTTGACGCAGCCGCGCGAAACATAGATCTCAACTCTCTGGACGGAAGCCGTGCAAAATTCGTCTGCGGAAACGCTTTTGATATTCTTCGCAATTTAGACGCTGAACGCGCGCGTTACGACATAGTCATTATGGATCCTCCGCCCTTCTCTCCGGCAAAGGGGCAGCTTGACGCGGCAAGGCGGGGCTACAAGGAGCTCGCGGTGCGCGGGCTGCGCCGTCTGTCTTCCGGCGGATATATGCTGTTTATGTCCTGCAGCCACGCTTTCTCCCGTGATATGCTCCTTGACGTGCTTCTTTCCGCGGCCGTGGACGTTAAAGCGAACTGCCGCGTCGTGACTGAGATCAGCCAGCCCCCCGATCATCCGGCGCTCCTTGCGGCGCCTGAGACCAATTACCTGAAAGGCTTTGTCATCGGTGTTGAATAAAGAGATGAACGACATAAAAGCGGTAGTATTTGATTTCGATATGACTCTCGTGGACAGCAGCTACGCGATACACAAATGCGCCAATCTGCTCGCGAGGGAGTTCGGACTTCCCGAAGTCACGCGGGAAAAAGTGCTCGAGGGCATCGGCCTCACTGTGGACAACAGCTGGCGGCTCTATTGGGGCGATTATAAAAAAGAATGGCTCGAGTTCTACCGGGATAATTTCCGCGGCGCCGAGCAAAGCGATATACGCCTCTTTGACGGCACTCTGACGGCGCTTAAAAAGATCAAAAAAGCGGGAATAAAGATCGGGGTCGCATCGAACCGACGTTTTGCTTTCAGAGCTGTGGACGCTATCGGTCTTGCCCCCTACGTGGACACCGTCGTCGGGCTTGAAGACATAACAAAAGCAAAGCCTGATCCGGAAGCGCTGCTTACTGCGATCGAACGTCTGCAGGCAGGGCTTTCGAACTCTTTTTACGTCGGCGACACCGATATAGACATGAAGACCGCGGCGGCGGCCTCAGTGCGCAGCGTAGGCTCCGCCACCGGCTTTTTCGGCAAAGACGGGCTTTATTCCGCAGGAGCATGGCGCGTCGTCACGGATATTGCCGATCTCCCGCACATTATCGGAATAGAATAAAAGGAATCTGAAAATGGTCAGACGTTTTACGCCGGAAGCAAAAAAAAGAAGTTTCCGCATCACATACTGGCTCGGCGTCGCAGCTATCGCAGCACTCTGGATCTGGGGCTTCAAATCATATTTCAGCCGCTACGAATATCTGCATCCGGACATAACCTGGGCCGCCCCCGGCATTGAGATAAACGTAATAAAAGTAAACGGCCTGCTGCTTTGGAAGGAAACCGTGCTTAAAGCTCCGGCCCCCGGAACCGTATCCTTCCCGCTCGGCAAGGGACCTGTCAGAGTGGCACGGGGGGCCGTCGTGGCCCGCGTAGGCGGAAGGGAAGTAAAAGCTGAACGTCAGGGCTATTTCGTAGCAGGACACGACGGCAGGGAGGGCACGTGGCGCTATCCGGCGCTG
>JAEEYY010000228.1 GCA_016288355.1 Synergistes sp. | reverse complement strand
TCGGGCTTGGGCTTCCCGAGGTCGAAGCGGCATGCGCCGAAGCTTCACAGGGTGAGGTATGCCAGGCTGCAAACATCAACTCTCCAAAACAGGTAGTTATTTCCGGACACGCAGGAGCGGTATCGCGCGCGGAAGCGATAATCGGACAGAAATATACGGCAAGAGTGGTCCCTCTTATGGTAAGCGCCCCATTCCACAGCGAACTGATGCGCGGCGTGGCGGATGAATTGAAGAAAGAGTTTGATAAGATCGAATGGCATGCGCCGAAATTTCCGATAATAGCGAATTTCAGCGCCACGGCGGTGCGTACTGTCAGTGAGGTGCGCGACGCTCTGTTCAGCCAGACTTATTCGCCCGTAATGTGGTCGCAGTCAGTTATCGAAATGGACCGCACAGGCGTTGAAAGCTGCATAGAACTGGGACCCGGCAGCGTGCTTTCCGGCCTCGTAAGAAAGATCTGCAGAGGTAAACGTTCGCTTCCGGTATCGAACGCAGAGGATCTTGCGGCAGCTGTGGAATTCATCAAAGGAGCAGAAGATGGAGAATAAGATCGCACTTGTTACCGGGGCGGGGCGCGGCATAGGGCGCGCGATAGCGCTGGAACTTGCGTCAAAGGGCTGCGCCGTAGCCGTTAATTACGCCCATTCCGAAAACGCAGCGGCAGAGACCGTGAAGGAGATAATAAGCAGCGGAGGGCGTGCCGCAGCGTTTAAAGCAGACGTATCAAATGCGGCCGAAGTAAAGGAGATGTTCTCCGCCGTTGCTGACTCCATGGGACCGGTAAACATACTGGTCTGCAATGCCGGTATAACGAAAGACGGGCTTCTGATGCGCATGAAGGATGACGACTGGGACAGCGTGCTTACCACCAACCTCAAATCTCTGTTCATATGCGCAAGGGAAGCAATACGCCCGATGCTCAAGGCCCGCTGGGGGCGCATAATCGCAATATCTTCTGTAAACGCGCTGCGCGGGAGCGCAGGACAGTGCAACTATGCAGCGGCAAAGGCCGGAATGCTCGGTTTTGTAAAGAGTCTTGCGCGTGAAGTGGCAGCCAAAGGCGTAACGGTAAACGCGATAGCGCCCGGCTTCATCGAAACGGATATGACCTCGGTGCTTTCAGAGGAACTGCGCCGCGCCTTTGTAGACGCGATACCGGCCGCACGTGCCGGCACGCCGCAGGATGTGGCGCATGCCGCCGCGTTCCTGGCTTCAGAAGAAGCTTCATACATACAGGGACAGGTCATAGCTGTTGACGGCGGAATAACTATGTAGTAAAAGTATGGAAGACATTAAATTCCAGGAACGTTAAAAATATAAGCCAACAGAGCAAACTCATAAAGGAGAGAAACAGCGATGAAAATGGAAGAAGTACAGAAGAAACTTAAGGAGATCCTTGTAGACCGTCTCAACGCCGAAGAGGATCAGATCAAGCCGGAGGCGTCGTTTGTGGAAGATCTCGGAGCAGACTCCCTCGACATAGTTGAGCTCATCATGGGCATCGAAGAAGAGTTCGATATCGAGATTCCGGATGAAGACGCGGAGAAACTCACGACTGTCGGAGAGGCGCTGCAGTACGTAAAGACAAAGCTCGGAATCGAAGAATAACAGCGTTCACCAGCGCAGCGTCGGGCAGAAAGCCCGACGCTGCTCACAGCGGAAAGTTCACCCCGAAATAATACTTTTGCAGAAACTGCCGCCGGTTTGCGGTGCGTTTTTTGCAGTTGCGATATCCATGTTATAAAAAACAGACCCCGGACAGCATGTACCGCGTGATATCAGACAAGGAGGCACGACGACCGTTGAACGCAAGGAGAGTAGTGATCACAGGCTGCGGCGCAGTCACACCCATCGGTATAGGGAAAGAAGCATTCTGGGACGCACTGGAACACGGTAAGAACGGAGTCGGCCCGATCGAATCCTTTGACACATCAAATCATCCGGTTAAGATTGCAGCCGAAGTAAAGGGTTTCAACGCAGAAGACTGGTTTGACAAAAAAGAAGCCCGCCGCACCGACCGTGTGATACAGTTTGCCGCCGCAAGCACCGAAATGGCGATAAAAGACTCAGGCCTGGACATGGACAGCATAGACAAGAACATGCTCGGAGTCTACATAGGCACAGGCGAGGGCGGCATACACACATTGGAGGATAATCTGCATATCCTCAATGAAAAGGGACCTTCGCGCGTCAGTCCATTCCTTGTTCCGATGATGATCGTAAATATGCCTGCGGCTTACGTGGCTATACGTATCGGCGCAAAGGGCGCAAATATGGCCGTCGTCACCGCATGCGCCAGCTCGATAAACAGCATGGGCGAGGCCGCCTGCTGCATATCCCGCGGAGACGCCGATATAATACTGGCCGGAGGCTCGGAAGCGGCTGTTTCACCTCTTGCCGCCGCCGGTTTTTCTGCGCTTAAAGCGCTGTCTACAAGGAATAACGACCCGGAACACGCTTCACGTCCTTTCGACGCGGAACGCGACGGCTTCGTGATGGGAGAGGGCGCTGCCATCTTCGTATTTGAAGAGTACCAGCACGCCAGGGCAAGAGGCGCCCATATATATGCCGAGGTGACAGGTTACGGGCTTTCCTGCGACGCGCACCATATCACAGCCCCCGATGCCGACGGTGACGGAGCTTACCGCGCTATGGCCATGGCGGTCAGAAAAGCGGGGTGGAGCAAAGAGGATATCGACCTTATTAATGCGCACGGCACATCGACCCCGCTCAACGACAAGATGGAGACTGCGGCGATAAGGCACCTCCTGGGGGAAGAACTTTCAGAAAAAACTCTCGTCCACTCGACAAAATCAATGATAGGACACACTCTGGGCGCTGCCGGCGCCATCGAGACCGCTGCAACGATCCTTTCGATCGAGCGCGGTATAGTCCACCCCACTATAAATTACTGCACGCCTGACCCGGAATGCATGCTTAACATAGTCAGGGGAAAAGCGGTAAAAAAAGATGTGCGGCGCGCGCTGATCAATAACTTTGGTTTCGGCGGTCACAACGGCGTGCTCGCGATAGAGGCCTGCCGCGATTGATCGGATATGCAAAATAACAGTGAGCGCGAAAAGCTTCTTGCGCTGCTCCAAAATAAGATAGGATATGAATTCTCTGCAGCGGGTCTTCTTGAAGAAGCCCTGACGCATTCTTCCTATGCCAACGAGAATGCCGTCCGCTGCAATGAACGCCTCGAATTCTTAGGAGACGCGGTGCTTGAGCTCGTCGTTTCGGAAAAGCTTTTTGCCGCCTGTCCCGACTGCGATGAAGGGCGGCTCACGTCACTTCGGGCACGCATAGTCTGCAAGGAGAGCCTGAGTAAATGGGCATGCAGCATCGGTCTTAAAAAGCTTATCCGCCTTGGCAACAACTTCAAAAAGAGCGGTGCAAACGACTCTATAGCGGCAGACTGCGCAGAAGCGATCTTCGGAGCGGTATTTGCCGACGGAGGCTACTCCGCCGCTGTTTCTGCAATATCCGTCTTCCTTGCGGACAAAGACGAGATCAGGAATCCCGTTATAAGAAAAAACCCAAAATCTGAACTGCAGGAATATACGCAGGCTCATTCAATGGGTCTGCCAGTCTATGAGATCGCAGCACAGTCCGGCCCGGACCATGCGCTGAGCTTCAAGGTGCGCCTTACCTTAGGAAAACAGGTGTTATCGGAGGAATGGGGACGCTCCAGGAAAGAGGCGGAGTTCTCCGCGGCTGAAAAAGCTCTCAAAAAGCTGCTCCGGGGAAGATCCAATGAAGGTGACGCCGGATAGAAGCCGGAAAAAAGAGGGCTTTGTCCTGATAACGGTACTGCTGCTTGCGGCATCGCTGTTTTTTGCGGCGGCGTTCTCGCTCCGTGAAGCAATGAACATTTTCAATGAAAAAACGTCCGCCGCCCGCCGTCTGAGGGCCGAAAACGCTGCAGTACAGGCTTCAGCGGCATCAGCTGTATGGCTAAAGCATAAAATAGGTTCCGACGCCGGCAGCGGTTATTTTTCTCCGGATGCCGCTCCCGAAACTAGTCCATTGATAGAGCTTCCCACTACTTTTTTCTCCGAATTCGAGAGTATATACCATGACCATGAATTTTCCTGCATAACCGCAGATCTCCATTATGCGCCGTCGTTCGGCTCCGAAGCTGCCAGGCTCGGGCTGCCGCTTATGCCTCCGCGCATACGTGAAGACGGAAGCATAACGAGGTATTTCATGCAGAAGACCTCAGCTGTTTCAGGAGCAGGGTATGATACTGCTGCTTCGATAATAAAGATAATCAGCTGCACAAGAAACATGAGCGGGGAGATATCATTTAGAGTAGAAAATGATGTTTTATAAGCTTTATCAGGGATTTGCAGCACATCGCCCGAAGCGGTATTTTGACACGACAGCCGTAATAAGATATAATCTGCTCCGTCGGTAATACGACTTAGCGATTTGCGCGGAGAGGTGTCTGAGCGGTCGAAGGAGCTCGCCTGGAAAGTGAGTGAAGGGGTCAAACTCTTCCATGGGTTCAAATCCCATCCTCTCCGCCATTTTTGTCAAAAGATGCCGGCATGCCCTTTACGGGCTGTCCAGTCCCATGCGGCGCAAGCCCGTGAACCTCGTCAGGTCCGGAAGGAAGCAGCGATAAGCGGAATCTTGCGGGTGCCATGGGGCAGCTGGGCCGCCCGTAAAGGGCATGATTTTTATTTTTATCGCAGCAAGTTATAACACTGCGCGCTTATCCCTGCAAAAGACGGAAAAGTGCAGAATCAAACGGTGAAGATATGCAAGAAGAACCAAAAAGGTTCCTGCCGAT
>JAEEYY010000227.1 GCA_016288355.1 Synergistes sp. | reverse complement strand
GTTCAGGGAATTTTTCATACTCACTGAGGAAGGCTTCGGCGTTACGCAGAGTTTTGTGCGCTCTGTGGAGGATGCCGCGGGATTCCTCAAGAGCTATATGTGGCATATCATCATCATTTATTCGCTCTTTATCGCTTTCATTATATTTATGGAGGGACAGAACCCCGACAGGACGATCCTGTGGCTTGCCGTACTTGTCTTTGTGCCGGTCTTCGGCGTAATTCTGTATCTGGTGTTCGGCCCCGATATGCACGGGATACGCCGCAGGCGCATGCTGCATGCCGGGAAAAAGGAACAAAGCGCCATTGACGTCTCCTCCTTCAAAGAAGGCAGGGATAATCAGCTTCTTATCGGGCGTATGCTGCATACCTGCTGCGGCGCCGAGCTGTACCTGAAAAACAGGTTAGAGATCCTTATAAACGGTTCTGAGACTTTTCCGGCGCTTGAAGCTGCGATAGCCGGAGCCAAAAAGTACATACATGCCGAATTTTTCATATTCCGCGACGACGATCTGGGGCAGCGGTTCGGCGAGGCTCTTTCCGCGGCGGCGCAGCGCGGCGTAAAGGTCAGGCTCCTGTATGACGCCGTAGGCAGCTGGGGACTCAAGGCCGAATTCGTAGAGGGACTTGAGAAGGCAGGGGTGGAATGCCGCTCCTTCATGCCGGTCTCGCTGCCGTTCCTCCACCGCGGCATGAATTTCCGGAATCACAGGAAGATCGTTGTTGTAGACGGAAAGACAGCCTTTACCGGAGGCCTGAATGTCGGCAAGGAATATGAGGGCAGGGGGCGCCTCGGTTTCTGGCGCGATACCTTTGTGCGCGTCGAGGGGGACTCCGTGAGTCCGCTGGATGATATATTCGTCGAAGACTGGTGCAAAATGAAGGAAGAGGACCGGGAACTTATACTCCGGGATTCGAAAGGGACGAAAAGTATTTCCCGGACAGAGAGCGGCTCCGGGTTTCCTGATCTGCCCGTCCAGGTCGTTGCAAGCGGCGTGGACAGCGCGTGGCATTCGATCGCAAACGGCTATTTCGGCATGATCTCACGCGCTCAGCAGAGAGTATGGGTGACTTCCCCGTATCTGGTGCCGGGGCCGTCGCTGATGAACGCGCTTGTCGCCTCCGCTCTTTCGGGCGTCGATGTGCGTGTGATGATACCGGCAAAGATGGATCATTTCCTTGTTTACTGGGGCAGCAGGAGCTATATCGCCAACCTTCTGCGCGCCGGGGTCCGCGTCTTTCTTTACAACAAGGGCTTCATACATACGAAATCTGCGGTATCCGACGGGCATACCGTCTCTGTCGGCACCTGCAACATGGATGTGCGCAGCCTGGAGATCAATTTCGAGAATCAGCTTTTTATATATGATGAGGAAACAGCCCGGAAGTTCGAGCGGCAGTTTGAGACCGACATGAAGGAGTGCCGGGAGCTGAACGCAGCCGAATGGGAGCACAGGTCAGTCTTTTATAAGCTGCTTGAATCCTTCGGCCGTCTCTATTCGGCGCAGATATAGCATGCAGGACAGGGTATTCGAGCGGCGCTTTTCCGAACATCCGGCATTCTGGGCAGCGGGAGCAGCGGCCGCAGCGCTGATCTACCTTTATATCTTCCTCTGGCTCAAAGAGGCGCGCCCCCAGCAGGACGCGGGTATTATATGGCTCCTTATCTGCGTCGCGATGACGGGGCTCTCATACATTGCGCGCCGGACCGGAAGGATCAGAGGCGCGGTGCTGCGCATGTGGACAGACAGGATCGGAAGCCTGTGGCTGCTTTTTGCGCTCTTTTCCTTTTTTGCCATTGTTATCTTTGACGCGGCGGATGACCTTTTCAATACCGAGCTCTCCGCCGGGGTGTTGGTCTGCAGCGCCTTTATCTCAGCCGCCGCTGTGATAGCGGCCGGCATGGGAGAGGCGCAGCGCATAGAAACGACAAGGCTTGTGATAGAGACCGAAAAACTGCCGCCGGATATCCCGAGGCTGCGCATCATACAGCTTACCGACCTGCACCTGGGGCCCTACAGCGGAAAGAAGCTGCTGGCCCGCGTGCTGCGCCGCGTACGCGAGGAGAATGCAGATATGGTGGTCGTGACGGGGGACGTAGCCGACGGCCCTCTGGGGGGAAGGCACCGCGAGATCGCGATGTTCCGCAGGCTGAAGCCGAAGTACGGCTTTTTCGCGGTCATGGGAAATCATGATTATTACGACGACGAAGAGGGCGCGAGGGATTTCATGCGGCAGGCAGGGATGCGGCTGTTGGACGCCGAAGCGGAAAAGTCAGGCGGCATCGTGGTAGCCGGCGTCAGCGACCGGGACCATCTGTGCGGTGAAAAGTGGAGCCTGTCACGCTCCGAGACATTTATCGTGAACACGAAAAGCCGCTGCCCGGACAGCTTCATCCTTCTGCTGAGGCACAGGCCGGTGATAGAGACAGGCACGGAGGGGATGTTCGACCTGCAGCTCTCCGGACATACGCACGGGGGACAGATCCTGCCCTGCCCCTCGTCACGCCTCTTCCTGCGCGGACATTCGCGCGGCGTTAAAAAGCTGAAAAAAGGCAGCATGCTCTATACCAGCAACGGCGCTGGCTATGTAGGTCCTCCGGTCCGCTTTTTCGCTCCCCCCGAGATAGTCGTTATCGATCTGGAAAGAAAAGATGGCACGTCCGTATAGAAGCGGCGCCGAAAGAGCGGGGCGTCTTGCAGCCGATCTTTCGGCCTTTAAGAAATCCCCGGGAGATCCCGCCGGACGCCGGGCCGAGGCGCCCGATGTGCACGGCCTGCCCGAGGGCAGATGGCTCTCGCGCGGCGTCTACCGCATGGAGCATATATTCAGATACGGCCTGCCCTACGGCAAAAGAGAGCTCTGCTCCCCCTGCGGCGCGGGCAGGATGCTCAAGCTGTGGGGCGGAAACGGAACGCCGGTTTTCCTTGACACGGAGACCACGGGGCTCTCCGGAGGGACCGGGACCTATGCCTTTCTTGTCGGCATCGGCGTCTGCCGCGGAGATTCGTTCTCCGTCGTGCAGCTTTTTCTCTCCGGCCCCGCATGGGAGCGGGAGTGGCTTGCGGCGCTTGAAGCGGAGCTGCCGGAAAGCTTCGGCCTTGTCACATACAACGGACGCGCGTTCGACCTGCCGCTGCTTCGCGCGCGCTATACTCTTTCCCGTGCCGCCCCGTCGTGGGACGGAGCGCCTCATATGGACCTGCTTACGCTTGCAAGACATTTTTACAGGGACCGCCTTGAAAGCTGTTCGCTCTCTTCGATGGAAAGAAATATCCTGGGGCTCGCACGCAGCGGCTGCGATGTGCCCGGTTACGAGATACCGCGCATCTACGCGCAGTTCCTGCACAGCCATGACGCTCGCCCTCTGCACGGGATCTTTTATCACAACACGCTTGATATCGTGTCGCTTGCC
The DNA here is from genome assembly GCA_016288355.1 of Synergistes sp. Lineage (GTDB taxonomy): Bacteria > Synergistota > Synergistia > Synergistales > Synergistaceae > Synergistes. Next base: position 2,686 of record JAEEYY010000227.1, on the reverse strand, counting down.
GCGCTGCAGGTGCATATCGCCGAACTGATTCAGGGAAAATGCGGCTGCGCGGAAGATCTGCTGCGCGCCGGGGATCTCTGGAAAGCAAAGGGATTCTTTGAAAATGCCTTTGCGCTCTGGCGCGCGTCGCTCAGGCTCGGCAGCGGAAAGGGCGGCGCGTTCCTGCGTCTTGCCGAGGCCGAAAAGGCCGCCGGCAACTTCAGCGCCGCGCACAGCTATTATGAGGAGGCTCTTGCCTTCGAACGCCGCCCCACGGCCGTGCTTGAGGCGCTTGCAAAGCTGGAGGAACACCGGCTGGACGACTGTGCCGCCGCTCTTTCACACGCGATGCACGCGCTTCGCTGGCTTGAGAGCCACAGAGTCTTCAGGGACGCACGCTGGGAAGAAGAGCGCAGGAACTTCAGGCACCGCATCGAACGGCTTGAAAGAAAACTGAGCTGCCGCAACACGGAATAAGACCGGCCAAAAAGCGCGCCGGCGCTGCCTTTTTCAACCTTCTTTATGCTATACTTAATTAATGTTTAAGGCATTTTCAGCGGCAAAATGCCTCACATGGTTTATTTATGTGAAAATATATATGAAGAGGCCTGAGCGGAGAGCTCCGGCGGTTTAGGAGGAATTGTTTTGGAAGAGCAGACAGCGCTTATCGCCGGAGAAGGTTCGCTTCCTGTCGAGATCGCAAGACGCCTTACCGACAGAGGCACTCCCCCGGTGGTCTACTCTATACGTGAAAAGATAGGCGAGCTCTCGCGTTACGCTTTTGACGTCGTCAACATGACGAAACCGGACTTCGGCTTCACGATAAAAAACATGCGGCAGCACGGCGTAAAGAATATCATCATGGCCGGCACCGTTTCCAAGACGCTTGTTTTCAAACCCTCTTTATTTGACCTGACCACCCAGCGCTTCCTTGCGGGGCTGCTCTTCCGCGACGATCATTCGATTCTGGGCGCGATAGTGGATTTCCTCGAAAAAGAGGGTTTTCATGTGCTGAGCTACCGGGATATAGTTCCCGACCTGCTTGCCAAAAGCGGCCATATCGCCGGGCGCAGGGCGACCAGGGAAGAGCTTGACGACGCCGATTACGGCTTTTCGGTCTGCAGGACCGTGGTGCCGCTTTCTTTCGGACAGACGGTCATAGTGCATAAGCGTTCGGTGGTTGCGGTGGAGGCGATGGAGGGAACGGACGCCACGCTGCTGCGCGCCGGCTCTCTGTGCAAGGGCGGCGTCGTGGCCAAGATGATGCGTCTTGACCAGGACGAGCGCTATGACATCCCCACAGTGGGGCCCGATACTCTTTATCATATGGCGCAGGCGAAGCTGACCTGCCTTGCGCTGCACGCCGGCTGGACTCTCATCGTTGAACCGGATGAGTTCCGCCGGGCCGCTGAGGAAAAGAACATATCCGTGATCGGGGTGGAAGTTTGTCGCTCTTCATAAGTTCCGCGGAAGCATCCGGAGACCACTACACCGCCGCTCTGGCAAAGAAGCTGCGGGCCTGCGGATACGACGGCGCGATATGGGGAATGGGCGGAGCCGAGCCGCGCGGGGCCGGCGTGGATGTGTTGTGGCCGGGCGAACGCCTGCAGCTGCTCGGGCTTACGGAAGTGCTTCCGGCTATTCCGTCGATACTTTCGCTGCTGTCGGAGATGACCGATACGATCGCCCGCCGGAAGCCGGATGCCGTCGTGGTCTGCGACAGCCCGGACTTCCATATGCGGCTTATCGCGAAGCTGCGCCGCCGCGGCTACGGCGGGCGTATTTTTTATATATCGCCGCCCTCCGTCTGGGCCTGGCGCAGCGGACGCGCCGAGGCGCTCCGCCGTTATGTGGATGTATGCCTGCCGCTCTTTCAGTTCGAGCACGAATATCTGCTGTCGCGCGGGTGCTGCAGCAGATGGAAGGGCTATCCCCTTCTTGAGGAGTTCCGGCGCGGCGCGGAGTTATCCGCGTCGGATTATCCCGTGCCTGCATCGGAGCGGATGGTAGCGTTTCTTCCGGGAAGCAGAAGAAGCGAGATAAACAAGCTGCTTCCTATAATGCGCGAGAGCGCGGACCGGCTTGCCGCAGAGGGCTGGTCGCCGGTGTTTTCCGTGGCCCCGGGGCTGAACCCGGCGGTGCGCGACAGCATGATAGATGAGTTTACGCGCTCGGGCGTGAGCTTTTATACCGGCCCCGGGCGGGAGCTTATGAAGCGCGCCTGCTGCGCGGTCGGCGCAAGCGGCACGATAACGGTCGAGTCGCTGATACTGGGATGTTATATGGTAGTTACCTATAAACTGAATCCGATATCCGCCCTTGTAGCGCGCTGCGTGATAAAGACGCGGCGCTTCGCGATGGCGAATATCCTTGCTGGCTGCGATATGTTTCCGGAGCTGCTGCAGGAAAAGGCCACCGCGGAAAATATCACGGAATCCGCTCTTGCCTGGCTTAACGGCAGCAGCGGGTTCCGCGCCGGCATAAAGGATACGATGGCGCGCGCGGTGCGGACTCTGGGAGAGGAAGGCGTCTATGACTTCTGGAGCGAAGAGATAATGAAGGAAACGGGAAGATGCTGAAGCTCGCAAATAAAGAAGAGTGGGCCTCATATTTCCGGGTCCTTAAATACTGTGTTCCCTACAGGAAGCAGCTCTGCTACGCGATCATTTGTATGATCCTTGCCGCGGCCGTTTCCATCATACCGCCG
>JAEEYY010000226.1 GCA_016288355.1 Synergistes sp. | reverse complement strand
TTTCCATATTTTGAGCAAAGAAAAAGGCATCAGATTTTCTATCAAAATCTGCCGCCTTTTTTGGTGGAGTGTAGGGGGATCGAACCCCTGGCCTCAATATTGCTAACCTTGCGCTCTCCCAGCTGAGCTAACACCCCAGGGTTGGGCGCCCCTTTCGGGGCACCCATTCATTATACATGATTTTGCGATTTGGGCAAGCAGTTTTTATAAAAGAGCCTCAAGACTTTTCAGGAAAGCGTCGACGCTCGCTTCGGGGGTCGCCCAGGAGCAGACCACGCGGATGCAGCTCTCGGTCTCGCCCTCTACCCCGTTGAGACTGAAGCCGTAGTCCTTTCCAAGCTTATCGAGCACGTCGTTGGGCAGGATCGGATACTGCATGTTCGTGGGGCCGTCCACCAGGAAGCGCACGCCCATAGCCGCCATACCGTCGCGCATCTTTTTGCTCATGGCATTGGCGTGTCTGGCGTTCTCCATGTAAAGATCGTTCTGGAAGAGTTCGGAGAACTGGATGCCGAGCAGCCAGCCTTTCGCCAGCTTGCCGATCGTCTGCTTGGTGAGGTTCTTGAAGCCCGGCTTGAAGATGTCGTTGCGAAGGACGATAGCCTCTCCGATGAGCGCTCCGTTCTTGGTTCCGCCGATATAGTAGGCGTCGCAGACGTCCGCAAGGAACCTGAAGTCGTAGTCGCAGACTTCGGAGGCCATGGCGCAGCCGAGGCGCGCGCCGTCCAGGAAGAGCAGCAGTCCGTACTTGTCACAGGCCTCACGCAGCGCCAGAAGCTCCGCACGGGTATAGACGGTGCCGAGCTCCGTCGAATTTGAAACATAGACGAGTCCCGGCAATACGAGATGATCTCTGTCCCAGGCAAGCAGTGAACGCTTCGCGCAGTCGTCGATCATCTCCGGTTTGACCTTGCCGTCCGGGGAGACGTAGGTGAGCAGCTTATGGCCGGTATCTTCGATAGCCCCCGCTTCGTGGCCGTTAAGGTGGCCGGTGGTGCAGCAGATGACGCCCTCATAGGGACGCAGCGCCGACTTGATGACGAGCTTGTTGGCCTGCGTACCGCCAACGACGAAATGGACCTCAAGGTCTTCTCCGGGCTTTCTGCCGCAGGCAGCCAGGATAAGCTCCTGCGCCTCCCGGCAGATGCGGTCCTCGCCGTAGCCGTCAAACTGCTCAAAGTTGGTGACTTCGAGACGCCTGATGATATTCGGGTGCGCGCCTTCGCAGTAATCGCTCATAAACTGGATCATTTGAGTTCCTCCCATGCTTTGACGATGAGTTCCACGGCCCCGCCGGTACCGACAAGATCCGTTCTGATACAGAGATCGTAGTTGCTCGCCAGGCCTTTTTTGTATCCGGTGTAGTGCTCGTAGTATTTGGCGCGCTGCTTTTCGATGTTTTTGATGTATTTGATCATTTCCTCGTCACTGTAGTTCTCCTTCTCGGGCGCGACGAGATGCTTGTGCTGGATCTTGTAATCCATGCCGGCATAGATATAGATCTTAAAGGCGTCGTCCTTGAGGATATAGTCCGCGCAGCGCCCGACGATGACGCAGGGCCCCTGCTGCGCGATGCCCTTGATGATCTTGGACTGCTCGACGAAGATGGTGTCAGAGAATGAAGGCTGGTAGAAGGTCTCGAGCATCGTGCGCCCGAAAGAAGGCGCCAGGAACTGCGGCGGACGTTCCTCGTTGGCTCGGAGGAAGTCCTCGTTCAGATCGCCCTTTTCTGCGACAAGCTTTAAAAGTTCTTTGTCGTAGAAGGGGATCCCCAGGCGTTCGGAGACTTTGACCCCGACTTCTCTGCCGCCGCTTCCGTATTCTCTTGCGATGGTGATAACGGTATGACTCATGTTCTCACTCTCCTTCGGCCGCATCAAGGCTTGGCCGCTCCGCACTCCTCATAGACACTGTCATCAAGATCCCTGACCCAGTCCAGGAACTGCTGGCAATCGAGCGGGCAGACAGACTGATTGAGGATGGCGGCCGTAAAATCCTTACTTTCGCCGCCCTCGGGGTCGGGGACTGTAAAGAGGACCGTTCTGGAACCCTCGACGAGCAGGTCGAGACCGTATTGGTTGGTCTTGCCGCCGTTTTTGTCGATATAGTCCATGTAGAAGGGCTCGTCGGTGATGAAGATATCGCAGTCGTAGCCCGACAGGATCTTTTCCGTAAGCACCACGGACTCATCGAATAGGACGGCCGTCGTCATGGCGGGACGGTAGCCGGCGTAAAGATCCGTGACCGTGCTGAGGAAGATAAGGGAATCGTCCGCCGCATAGACGGTTATATGCGGCTTGATCTCCGTGGCGTCCTCAGGACTGGGCTCCTTTGTGATATCCTTTTCGGCCGCAGGCGCAGACTGCGCCTGCCCAGAGCTCTGCTGCCCGGACGAAGCGCCGCAGGCGGCAAGGGCCAGGAGAAGCAGGACTGACAGGATGACGGCCGAAAACCTTTTTATATTCATGTTGATACAGATCCTCCGGATTATTGACAATTCATTGAATATTCACATGGTACAAGCTTGCGGACAGCCTGTTAGGAGTATACAATATTAAAGATTTTAACACACCATCAGAAAGGTTTACAAGTTCCATGATCAAAAAACTGGCAGGGTCTGTCAGGGAGTATAAAACCGTCACGGTCCTCACGCCCATCATGATGATCATCGAGGCCGTCATGGATGTGCTCATCCCCTTCTACATGGCTGACCTCATCGATTACGGCATTCGGGCAGGCAACATGGACGAGATCCGCGCGATCGGCTTGAAGCTGCTCGGTTTCGGCCTTGTCTCCATCGTCTGCGGCATACTCGGCGGCCGCTTCGCCGCAGTCGCCTCAGACGGCTTCGCATCCAATCTCCGTCATGACATGTATCACAAGATACAGTCCTATTCCTTTGCCAATATAGACAAATTCTCCACGGCCGGACTCGTCACCCGCATGACCACCGACGTCACCAATGTGCAGATGGCCTTTATGATGATGGTCCGCATGATGTTCCGGGCTCCGATGATGATGATCTTTTCCCTCATCATGGCCTTCCGCATCAACGGCCGTCTCGCTCTCGTATTTCTCACAGTCCTGCCGGTCCTGGCGATTGGCATGTTCCTGATGATGAGACGGGCCTTCCCTCTCTTTGAGAAGATGTTCAAACTGTACGACAGGCTCAACGCCGTCGTACAGGAAAACGTGCGCGGCATCCGCGTCGTCAAGGCTTTCGTACGCGAGGATCACGAGAGCGAAAAGTTCCATAAAGCCGCGGACGACATCTACGGCATCAGCGTCAGGGCCGAGACCATCCTGGCCTTCAGCCAGCCGCTCATGCAGATCTCCATGTACACCTGCACCGTACTCATCGCCTGGATCGCGGCTCATCTCATCGTCGCAGGCAGCATGACCACCGGGCAGCTGATGAGCTTCATCACCTATATCAACCAGATCCTCATGAATCTGATGATGCTCTCCATGATCTTTGTCATGTTCACGATCGCCGGCGCGGCTGCCGAGCGCATCGTCGAAGTGCTCGACGAGGTCCCCGATATCCGCAACGCCGCAGACAGAAGCTTCGATCTCGCAGACGGATCAGTCATTTTTGAGGATGTCTCCTTCGGCTACGGCGAATCGCGCAGCTGTCTTAAGCATATCAATCTGAATATCCGCTCGGGAGAGACCATCGGCATCATCGGAGGCACAGGCAGCGGCAAGTCGAGTCTTGTACAGCTGATCCCCCGGCTGTATGACGTCCGCAGCGGCCGCGTGCTCGTCGGAGGAACCGACGTGAGGGAACTGGATCTTGACACGCTCAGAAGCAGCGTCGCCATGGTGCTGCAAAAGAATGTCCTCTTCTCCGGCACCGTCGCCAGCAACCTGCGCTGGGGCAACCAGGAAGCCACGGACGAGGAGCTCGCTTGGGCGTGCCGCCTTGCGCAGGCCGAAGAGTTCGTACTGAAGATGGAAGGCGGCTACGACGCTGTCATCGAACAGGGAGGCGCCAACGTATCCGGAGGGCAAAGGCAGCGCCTGTGCATCGCCCGGGCCCTGCTTGCAAGGCCGAAGATCCTCATCCTCGACGACTCCACCAGCGCCGTCGACACCGCGACGGAACGGTCGATCCGGGAGGGGCTTGAGACCTACATGCCCGATACCACAAGGATCGTCATCGCGCAGCGCATCTCCTCCGTGCAGGATGCCGACCGCATCGTCGTCATCGACGGCGGTGAGATCAGCGGGATCGGCACTCACGAGGAACTTCTCGCAAGCAACGAGATCTATCGCGAAGTATACGATTCGCAGAATAAGGGAGGTGACTTCGATGCCCCAGCCAAGCAGTAGACCCGCGCCTCCAAGCGGCCCGGGACGCCGCGGAAACGGCGCCGTGCAAGGCCGCATCCGCATCGAAAAAGGCACGGGCAAGGCGATCGCCCGCATGCTTTCCTATATCAACCGCGGCTATATGGGCCGCTTCGTGCTGGCCATGTGCTGTATGGCAGTCTCTTCGGTCGTGAGCGTTGTCTCGGCGCTCTTTCTGCGAACCGTCATAGACGACTACATCGAGCCCATGCTTGCCAGCGGGTCAACGGATTTTTCCGGCCTGCTGCGCATGATCACGATCATGATCATCGTCTATATCACGGGTATCGTCACGAACCTTACCTACAACCTGCTGCTCGTGCGCGTTTCTCACGGAGTGCTCAATACTGTCCGGCGCGAGATGTTCGATCACATGCAGTCCCTGCCGATCCGCTTTTTCGACACGAACAGCTACGGCGACATCATGTCGCACTACACAAACGACACTGACAGCATGCGCCAGATGCTCTCGCAGAGCATTCCGCAGGTGCTCTCCTCGATCATCAGCATCGTTTCGATCCTCATCGCGATGATCAGTCTCAGTATCCCGCTCACGCTCACAGAACTCTGTGCTGTCGTAGTCATGTACTTCGTCACCATGACGATAGGCGGGCGTTCCGCGAAATACTTCTCTCTCCGGCAGAAAACGCTGGGAGAAACGAACGGCTATATGGAGGAGATGATCAACGGACAGAAGGTCGTCAAGGTCTTCTGCTTCGAAGACGAGACCAAGGCCGAGTTCGACAGACGCAACGAAGACCTGCGGCAGAAGAGCACGCAGGCCAACACCTTTGCAAATATCCTCGGTCCCATCATGGGCAACATCGGCATCATCATGTACGTCGTGCTGGCTGTCGTGGGCGGATGGCTTGCGGTCAGCGGCAGAGCGGGCATCACGATCGGTACCATCGCTTCTTTCCTCACTCTGGCGCGCAGTTTCAACATGCCGGTAGCCAATATTTCGCAGCAGATCAATTCGGTGGTCATGGCGCTTGCCGGTGCACGCCGTGTCTTCGACCTCATCGACGAAAAGCCCGAGGAGGACGGGGGCAACGTCACCCTGGTCTGGGCGACGGACGGAGAGAACGGCCGTCTGGCAGAGTCGAAGGAAAAGACCGACTTCCTCTGCTGGCGGATCCCCAACGCCAACGGCACTGCAGTGCTGCGGCCGCTTCGCGGCGACATCCAAATGGATATGGTCGACTTCTCTTACCGCGAAGGGCATCAGATCCTCTACGACATCAGTCTCTACGCCAAACCCGGTCAAAAGATCGCCTTCGTAGGATCCACCGGCGCAGGCAAGACCACGATCACCAATCTCATCAACCGCTTCTACTCGATCGAGGACGGCAAGATCCGCTACGACAACATCAACATCAACAACATCCGCTTAAGGGACCTGCGCTCCACGCTGGGCATGGTCCTGCAGGAGACCAACCTCTTTACGGGAACCGTGCGGGACAATATCCGCTACGGACGGCTCGACGCCACGGACGAGGAGATCGTTGCCGCGGCCAAACTTGCCAACGCACATGAATTCATCATGCAGCTGCCCGAGGGCTACGATACTGTCATCTCAGGCACAGGCAGCCAGCTGTCGCAAGGTCAGTGCCAGCTACTGGCTATCGCCCGCTGCGCGGTCTCAGATCCGCCGGTCATGATCCTCGACGAGGCAACGAGCTCGGTCGACACCCGTACCGAGACCCTCATCCAGGAAGGCATGGACAAGCTGATGGGCGGCCGCACAACCCTGGTCATCGCCCACCGTCTTTCCACGGTTCAAAACTCCAACGCGATCATGGTCCTCGAAAAAGGACACATCATCGAGCGCGGCGACCACGACGACCTTATGGCACAGAAAGGCCGCTACTACCAGCTCTGCACGGGGAAAACGGAATAGAAACACATTAAGAAGCCGCCCGTTTTATGCGGCCACCTGCGATCAGACCTTTTTATTTCTGCGTACTGGGGCGTCCGGGATCCCGACAGAACAGGAGCAAATGACTGCCGCCCGCAGCACGCCCAAGCCGTTCCCATAGTCCTGAACGGACGGAAACGAGCGCATGGTTCCGCCTCGTTCCTCCTCCCCCATTCCGGTTGTTTTCATTGGGTTTTTTGTGCTTTCTTTTGATATTGAACACTTCTTATTGAATACGCATTATGATATACTTACTGTGATTTATTGTGACAAGGAGTGTTTTTCATGAAAGAAATCAGGATCATAGAGCTTAAAGAGAGCATTTTTGCGGACAACAACGCAGACGCCGACCGGCTTCGCGCGCAGCTGAAGGAGCAGAAAACCTTTCTGCTAAATCTCATGTCGTCGCCGGGCGCCGGCAAGACGACCATGCTGAAAAATCTGATCAGCCGTCTGCAGAACGATCTGAAAATCGGCGTCATGGAAGCGGACATCGATTCCGACGTCGACGCTGCAGCCATTCTGGAAACAGGCGCGCGTGCCATCCAGCTCCATACGGGCGGTATGTGCCACCTCGACGCGGATATGACGCGGCAGGGCCTTACTGAGTTCGGGACGGACGATCTGGACCTTGTCATCCTGGAGAACGTGGGCAACCTGGTCTGTCCTGCGGAGTTCGACACCGGCGCTGTCAAGAATATGGTCATCCTCTCGGTTCCGGAGGGGCATGACAAGCCGCTCAAATACCCGCTCATGTTCGAGGTGGCGGACGTACTGGTCGTCAGCAAGACAGACGTGATGCCCTATTTCGATTTCGATCTCGACAAGCTTACGGAATACGCCCACATGCGGCATCCGGGGCTTCCCATTTTCCCCATCTGCGCCAGAACCGGCGAGGGCATGGATGCCCTGTGCGCCTGGCTTAAAACTCAGGTCGAGGACTGGCAGAAATAACACAGACAGAAACCCGGCGCTCCTTTCGCAAAGGCCGCGCCGGGTTTTTATACAGTCTGACCGCACAGCATCCGGCCTTCAGGCCTGATCATTAAGCAAAAGAACAGGAGGAACGTTCTATGGCGGAAATGACCCGCGACCAAAAGATAGCCAAGCTGGGAAAGATCATCACCGACCGCAAGGAGGTCATGCTCGGTCTGGAGAAAGTCACCAAGGATTCCCCGGAATACTGGGGCATCGACTGCGGCTACCAGTATGTGGTGAGAAGGTACGGTAAAAACGTCGCGGACGACTGTCTGGACGCGGCGCTTAAGATGGGCAAACGCAAACCCAAGACCTTCGCGCAGATGCAGAAACTCACAGGCTATGACACGGACCGCCTCAAGCTGACGCTGGAAGCCCTGTGCCAGATGAGCCTGGTGGAATTCCACAAGGAAAACCTCGACGGCAAGAATCCTCAGCATGAGACTCGCTGGGTGCTCGACATGTTCGTCCCCGGCAGCGCGGAGATCATGGTCATGAGGCCAGAGATATCTCCGGAGACCCCTCAGGTGGCGGACTTCTTCGAACGCATGACGTATCTGCCTCTGGCGGGCATCACCCAGATGGTGGCGCCGGGCGGTTCAGGTATCGGCATGCACGTCATCCCGGTAGAACAGGCCATCCCCGCCGACTGCCAGTCCCTGCCCGTCGAGCATCTTTCTCACTGGCTCAAGAAATACGAGGGGCATATCGGCGTCGGCATCTGCTCCTGCCGCAAGCAGCAGCGCATCCGCGGCGAAGGCTCCGGCGATATCGAGCAGTACTGGTGCATCGGTGTCGGAGACTTTGCCGATTACTGCCGCGAGACCGGCATGGGCCACGACATCACCTACGAAGAGGCCATGGACATCCTGCGCAAAGCGGAAGAGCGCGGCTACGTCCATCAGATCACGAATATCGACGGCGAAGAGAAAATCTTCGGTCTATGCAACTGCGCGGTGGGCGTCTGCAACGCGCTGCGCACCAGCCAGCTATTCAATACGCCCAACCTTTCCCGTTCGGCCTACGTTTCGGAGGTGGATCCGGAGAAGTGCGTCGCCTGCGGAAAGTGCGTCGAGGTCTGCCCTGCCGGCGCAGTGCGCCTCGGACAGAAGCTCTGCACCAAAGACGGTCCCATCGAGTATCCCAAACAGGAGCTCCCGACGAGCAATGTCTGGCCGGAAGAAAAATGGAACTGGAACTATAAGAACGAGAACGGCGTCATCCAGACCTGGCCTACGGGCACAGCACCCTGCAAGTCGGCCTGCCCGCTGCATATCGCCCTCCAGGGCTATATCAAAATGGCCAGCGCAGGCAAGTACAAAGAGGCGCTCGAGCTAATCAAGACAGACAACCCCTTCCCCGCGGTCTGCGGCGCCATCTGCAAGAAATACTGCGAAGAGCAGTGCA
>JAEEYY010000225.1 GCA_016288355.1 Synergistes sp. | reverse complement strand
CGAGTCAGAATAAGCATCTTCATCAGCATAGTATGAAATGCTTATCGGCAGACCAATTACCTGGATCTTGTATTTATCTCCCTTCAGAAAACTCGGATAGACATCAGCTGTAATCAGTTCGATCGGGACCATTCCGTCACCATCAGGCTTACGCATAAGAATTACCCGGTTCAGCTTCGGAAACTCTTCAGGCGTCAGGTCAATACCGGTATGGACCATCTCCCAAATGCAGTTTCCTGCACAGTGAGAATCAAATCCACACACTTCATACTTTCCTTCTTTTCCGGGTTTGATCCGGGCAAAGTATTCCGGCTTCCCCACAGATTTGAATATGTACGGATACCCGTAATAGTTCGGAATAGCTTTTCCGTTACCCAGAATGTACTTGAAAAAGATCTCTGCGTGCTCTTCGGTGTCCATCAGGACATCCAGCCCAAAATTCTCACTGAAATTTGACATAACCTGACCTCCATCTCCGCATTCTTCTTAAATGTGTGCCTCATCTGTTACGATTCAGATCATAAAACATACGGGAAGCGATTGGGTCGCCTTTATGGCGACAAATAACACCGCCTGTTTCGTGGCTCCTTATAGTTCAGAATCAATGACCTCTTTCTCTCTTGTCTTGATATATGCAGCCAAGTGCCTGATCGGCGCCGACATATTCTGCACTTTGAAAACCATTCTGAATTCCTTGAAATTGTTGAGTGTGGATTTCAGTGCTTCCAATGACGGCTCCTTTCCTGCCTGTACATCCCAGAATATTTCTGAAAGTATCTCATCCAGGATTTCCATCGGATGTCCCGGCTTCAGAGCAGACATCAGATTGTCATAAGCAAATGGAATAGTGCCGTACATCAGCCCTTCTTCAATAGCCAGGACTTCATTGCAGATTGTTTGAAGTTCCATAGTTCCCTCCTTGATCATCTCCGTTTTCTGAAATAGCAGTGTCCCTTTGTGCTGGTCAATTTCCGCCAGGTGACACAACTCATATGCTTCCCTGACCATTTCCCAGGCAGCCTCATAGTTAAAAGAAGAAGCACGAAGCCAGACTCCCCGACCATCCCAATCAGAGTATTGCACCTCCAGAGACGGCCCATCCATCATCAGTGATTGCCGTTGCTCAACATCCCACTTGGACAAAGGAAAGACCATCTTTAACACTTGTCTCGCAATCCGATCCGGAATAATAATCCCATCAACTGTGACACCGTTGTCAAGATAAAGGAATTTGCTGTCTACCCAAAGACGGCCATCTTTGATGATCATTTTGAAAACAGCACGCCCCTCGTCCCCGCCAGGCGCAAATTCAAATCTCAGATAGTCTCCGTAAAAGCGATTAACCTCTTCCATTGTCCCCATCGCCTCAGTCATATGCTTTATACGACAAGATCATCTGCTGGAGACCGGGATTTGCCAGAGCAATGGTCGTATTCTGCATGACCTCCGGAAAAATACAGCAGCGGGAACCTTCAGCAAGGGTTTTCTGTATTGTTTCCGCAATGACCTGCTTTTCTTTTACTACAACATCCACTATATCCCGGTAGCCGATCCCTGCGTCGGACAGTTCGAAGAAGCGGGCTTCCAGCTGCATCGTCAAACCAACAAGATTCTTGTTTTCCTCGAAATCAAACATATCACGATGGGAAACTGTATAGAACCCTAAGCCCACATTACCTGTCATCCCCCAAAGAAGCGCATCCTGAATATCCTGCGGACTCAAAGAGCCTTCCTGAAGATAAGCTGCGGCATCAATGAGTCCCGCAGCGAACAGACGCTGTTCTTCACTGAGCGTCTTTCCGAATGGCGTAAGGGGCACCGCATAATAGATCGCGGCCATATTCTGCGCGATCCAGGCAAAGTTACCTCCCGCCTTTTTCAATTGTCTCTTTTGTCTGATGGTTTCCAACAGTCCCATTGTATCTGCTCCTCCCTTTCGGTTCTTGCAGATACAATATACGACTGTCAAAGATTGATAGGGTCGCCTTTATGGCGACAATTACAATTGCCGCCCCAACGGCCGTTGGTTCAACTGAGAAAGGACTTCGTTAATATCAAACAGATTAAACTTGCCGGAACTGAAGAAGTACTCCAGAATAACATCACGCTTATTACTGTGGGAAAGCGTATATCCGGCCCTGGAAAGCAAATCGTTTGCTTCCGCAAGACTCAGTTTCAGTGCATAAGCCAAGGCTACGCAGGTATCTTTCGAAGGTTTATAGTCCTGATCCGATGTGATTTTAGAAAACAGCTTTCGGTCTATCTGTGCAGCACGATATACCTCCGGCTCTTTCATGCCTTTTTCACGGATCAATGCCATCAGCTTCCCAACAAAACTCTGATCTGTATATGAATCCAACGATCGAATAAGGGTGCTTCTTGATGCTGATGTTGGAGCACTACGCATTACTCGCTCTATAGCACTGGAATTATACCTATCCAAAGGACTCCGAGGCAAATTTCCGCGTTTCTCGCGGAGAAGCTGCTGGTAAACGAACTGAAGTTTATCATTTTCACGGCGCAGCTTTTCTAACTCAGGATCCGGAGTCAGATCCAAACTATATTTGGGTTCAAAATCTCTACTGTATTTGCCGCCTTCGGACGATTTCTTGGCGGGCTGATTATTTCCTTCGTTCAGAGCGCTTGTATTCGTAACTGCTCTGCTGTAATGTGCTTTTTGTGATTTTGAATCATCCTGTGTCGGTTTCGCCTGCTGGTCATACGAAGATTGCTCTTCTTTCACAGCCGGTACATATTCAGTGTAATTCCTGCGAACATATTCCTCTGCTGCAGAAAGATTCGTCCTGGTGATGATATCAAGCGCATTTCTCGCCCAGTTTTTCACTTTTTCGGGATCAGACAGATCAAGAATCCCGGAAACGGGAATCTCTCCCTGCTTGTTCAGAAATGCACGAATGTCTTCACGAGCCTTAGAGATACTGCTCCCGCCGGAAGTGGCAAACAATACGATTTTTTGTCCTGCCCAATCGTTAGTTTTCAGGAATGACAAAATGATATTTGGTGCCGTTTCATACCAGATGGGAAACCCAAGGAAAACAATACCGTATTGTGCAAGGTTGAACATATGAAAACCGACTTCAGGAAGTTTTTTCCTGCGGTGTTCTTTATTACATCGTGAGAAATACTTCCGCCAGTTCAGATCATCCTCTGTATAAGGTTCCTTCGGTTTTATTTCCAAACGATCCGCCTTAATGGCGCTTGCAATATGTTCCCCAACAGCCCTTGTGGTTCCCGTAGGGGAAAAGTAACAAACCAAATACTTGCCCATGATCAATCCTCAAT
>JAEEYY010000224.1 GCA_016288355.1 Synergistes sp. | reverse complement strand
GGCCGGATCGTTAGCTCAACTGGCAGAGCACCTGACTCTTAATCAGGGGGTTACAGGTTCGATTCCTGTACGATCCACCATTTTTTGATATGCGTCAGCCTTAAGGCCGGATCGTTAGCTCAACTGGCAGAGCACCTGACTCTTAATCAGGGGGTTACAGGTTCGATTCCTGTACGATCCACCATTTTTATGGGCGATTAACTCAGCGGTAGAGTGTCACCTTCACACGGTGGAAGTCGTTGGTTCGAACCCAATATCGCCCACCATTGCAAATACAGGACTTTCGCGGTCAGCGGAAGTCCTTTTTTAGTAACTGGCTGCCATCCGGCTGCTGTTGCTCAAATTAAAAGGCAGGGGCTATATCCCTGCCTTTTGTTTTGATTATTTTCGCCAGCCTTAAATGATCGTACTTTATTTATCGCTGACGCGCTGTCTTAGCTGCTGCTGATTGTTCTGTGCCTGAGGCGGCTGTACAGGCTTGTTCTGCTGTCCCGGCTGCGGCGGCTGTACCGGCCTGACATCATGGCTGCGCGGCTGACGTTCCGGTCTGCCGTCGCGGCCGCCGGGCCGCTGGTCGGGTCTGTCGCCATTCCACTGAGGATGCTGTCCCGGTTTGAAGTCATGACTCCGCGGTCTGTGATCCGGCCTGTCGTTGTCCCAATAAGGCTGCTGTCCCGGTTTGTTTTCATACCAGTACGGCCGGTTCTGCCTGTTGTCATGCCCCTCACCCATACCGTAACTGCCGTTGTCCCACTGCTGATTCTGGCCGTTGTATCTTGAACCGCTGCGTCTGCCGGGCCTTCCCGGATGTTTCAGAAGATCCCTCGCAATACTTGTCCAGTCTTCATACCAATTGTCTCTTGTAAAGAAAGAGTTTGAATAGAAAAGGCCTCCGCTGCTGCCTGAATTCACGCCGTCTATTTCAAACGTATACCTCTGGTTGTATCCGGCATTTGGAAGTCTCAAGACGATCTGTCTCTTATAATTACCGGCTATTATCGAGGGAACGATCCTGCCGGCGTAATCATATACTGTGATGCTGTGCTCATCTACGTGGATATCGCGGTCAAAGCTGATGATGACCTTGCCGTTTCCGGTGTACTGGATCCTGTTGATCAGCGGCGTGTCTGCAAAAGCCGCGCAGCAGGTCACTGTCAGTGCCAGAAGAGTCAATATAACTAATGACAATGTCTTTTTCATTGGCAAAACCCCCTTAATGTTTCATTAACTGAAGTCTACCACATAAATGTGAAGAATATATGACAAAAACGCACAGCTTTTTTGAACACACTATAATTTTCGTGCGGCACGGCATAAGGCCATCCTGCGTAATTATAATATTTCAATGTTGTTATTTACAGGAAAATAATACCGGCGGAAAAGTTTTGGCGGTCCTAGCGAGATTCGAACTCGCGTCGCCGCCTTGAAAGGGCGGTGTCCTAGGCCTCTGGACGATAGGACCGTCAAAAGGTGGTGAGCCGTCCGGGACTTGAACCCGGGACACCCGGATTAAAAGTCCGGTGCTCTGCCAACTGAGCTAACGGCTCGCTCACATATCACGAGGTGCTATTATACAGTATTTTTTGATTTTGTCAACACGCAGGCACTTTAACATGCCGCTCACGGCGCTCTCTCATACTGCTCAAATGGCTGTTTGAAAGACGGGCAGGATCTGCGGAAGGACACTTACGCCGTCGGACTCATCGTGCAGGTAATAAAACAAGGCCTAAGCTCCCTGCGCGCATAAAACAGGGAGCCCTGTCGGGCTCCCTGAAAAATACAGCTGCCAGAAAGCTGCTTCTTTTCTGCTGTTTTGCAGTTTATTTGCAGCCGCAGCCGCAGGCTTTTTTCGCTGCTACCGCTTCGCACATCATCTTGTAGCCTTCTTCAAAAGCCTTCTCGTTGAGCTCTTCGGTGCCCTTCGGTACGCGGGCGAGGATGGCTTCCTTGATGGCCTGCGGCTTTGTAAGTCCCTTGTCTTCAAGGGCCTTCGCCGCTGTGCCGAGCGCAACCATGTTGACGACGATCTCGCGGCCGAGCTTTTCGCGGGCCGTTCTTACTATCGGCAGCATGTAGATCTCAGCATCGAGCTTCGGAGGATCTGTAACGAAGAAGTCGTCGAGAATGACCGTAGCTCCCTTTGCCGTGTCATGGCTGTATGTGTCGCATGCTTTCTGCGTAAGGATTATCTGCAGATTGGGGTGCGACGCCTTCGGATAGTCTATCTCGTCGCGGTCATAGACGACTTCCGACTTTGAGGCTCCGCCGCGGGCTTCCGGACCGTAAGCCTGGCTCTGAACCGAATTGAGGCCTTCTGTACGGAGTGCAGCCGCCTCACCAAGGATCACTGCGGCGAGAATGACTCCCTGTCCGCCGGATCCTGCAACGCGAATTTCAAAACGATCGCCCATGATCCGTACCTCCTACTTCTTTCCCTGAGCGCGGGCGATAACGTCGTTGTAGCGATCCGTGTATTCGCGCGCGTTCTCTACATTCAGGAATTCACCGCAGATGATCTTGCCTTCGAGTTCTTCCGGCGTCATCTTGTCGGCCTGTGCCTTAAGTACAGTGTGCTCTTTCAGCCATTTGACGTTGTCCGTCGGGCGGCTGCGCTTGTTTTTGCGTCCAAACTGCGTATGGCAGTAAGAAATGATCTCGACTACGGCAAAACCCTTCTTCTGATGCTCGATCGCCTTTTTGATGAACTGGGTGCACTGCATCGGGTTGGCGACTGTCGTACGCGCGACGTATGTAGCGCCTGCGCCGGCAGCGAGTTTGCAGATATCAAATGTCGGGTCGATAGCGCCGTACGGAGCTGTCGCTGCGAAAGCGCCTTCCGGCGTCGTCGGGGAAGCCTGACCGCCGGTCATACCGTAGATATTGTTGTTCATAACGATAGCGGCGATGCCGATGTTGCGGCGGCAGGCGTGGATGAAGTGGTTGCCGCCGATCGCGGTGCCGTCGCCGTCGCCCATGACGTTGACTATCGTGAGTTCGGGGTTGGCAAGCTTTACGCCCGTCGCGAACGCGAGTGAACGTCCGTGAGCTGTGTGGAGCGTGCAGGCGTCAATGTATCCGGGCATACGGCTTGAGCAGCCTATACCTGACGAGATGCAGACCTTTTCCTTCGGTATCTGAAGGTCGGCTATCGCGCGCAGTATCGCGTGCATAATGATCCCATGTCCGCAGCCGGGGCACCAGATATGGGGCATGAACTTTGAGCGCAGAAGTTTCTTTACATCTTCGCGTGGCATGGTTACGCCACCTCCTTGATGAAGGACATAATCTCAGCCGGCTTGTAAAGTTCGCCGTTGATGAGGCTCTTCGATATGACTTCGCAGTTCGCCTTGACGGCTCTTTCTACTTCGCGGACCATCTGACCGGCGTTGAGTTCCGGAACGATGATGCATTTCACTCTCTTCGAGAACGCGGCTATCTCTTTGTCCGGGAACGGCCAAATCGTTATGGGGCGGAAATGTCCGACCTTTACGCCCTGCTCGCGAAGTTCGCGAATGGCGCGGAGCGACGAGCGGGAGACCGAGCCGTAGGAAACTACGACTATCTCTGCGTCTTCCATGAAGTCTTCTCTGTATTCAACTATCTCATCGCGGAAGCGGTCGACCTTGCGGACTATTCTGTTGGCCTTGAGGTCGATGTCGGGGGCGTCGTTTGTCGGGAAGCCCCACTCGTTGGTCGTAAGGCCTGTTACGTGCCAACGGTATCCGTCGCCGAATGCGGGCATCGGCGGGACGTCGTCTTCGTCCGGGCGATAGGGAATGAAGTCGTCGGGAGCAACTGTCGGCTTCTTGCGGTCTACCACCTTATATGTTCCGGGTTCCGGGATGGTTATCTTCTCGCGCATATGTCCGATAACTTCGTCGGCCATAACGAGTACCGGCTGGCGGAAACGCTCAGCCATGTTGAAAGCTTTGATCGTGATGTTGTAGCATTCGGGGATCGAGCAGGGAGCGTAGGCGATGGTACCGTGGTCGCCGTGCGTGCCCCATTTGGCCTGCATAACGTCAGCCTGTGAAACTTTTGTCGGAAGTCCTGTTGACGGACCGCCGCGCATTACGTCTGCGACTACAAGAGGAATCTCAGCGATGTAGCCGTAGCCAAGAAGTTCCTGTTTCAGAGAAATGCCGGGGCCGGAGCTTGCCGTCATGGCTTTCTTGCCGGCTATGGAAGCGCCGAGCGCTGCGGCTATACCGCCGATCTCGTCTTCCATCTGTACAAATTTGCCGCCGAGCTTCGGAAGCTCTTCAGACATAGCTTCCATAATTTCTGTTGACGGGGTGATAGGATAGCCGCCGAAGAACCTGCAGCCGGCAGCGATAGCACCCATCGCTATAGCCTTATTACCCTGCCAGAATTCGTTCTGGGCCATGATTATTCACACTCCTTAACAGTAACAGCCAGATCCGGGCATGTGTTCTCGCACTGGCGGCAGCCAATGCAGTCTTCACTACGAACCGCTACGCACTTAACTTTGTCGTTAAGTTCAAGAACTTTCTTGGGGCATATAGCGATACAGAGGCCACATCCCTTGCACCATTTCTCCACAACTTCGATGTTGAACTTCTTCGCCAAAAGACCCACCTTCCTTCCTTCCACACTTCTAATCGATTTTGTCTGTCAGCAAAGACATGCTGAAAGATTGGCATAACTCACTGTATTATGCCAAAACTTTATAATTTATTCAAGCTTAGCATTAATTTCTTTATATTCTGATAAATATATGATATTTTACGGGAAACGACCGGCTATCTGCCGACAGGGCCTATATCGGGCGCTCTCAGATACACGCCGCGGACAGAGGCGGGAACGGCGGCTGATGCGGCGCAGGCCTCGCCCAAAAGCGCCGCGCTCCCTCCGGAAGAAAATTCTTTTTCTGTTACACTGCGCCCGCACTCTCTAACCAGCGGGAAACGGTCAAGATCCGGAGTCACCGCGGCGGCATCCGGATATTTCCCAAGCAGAGAGACAAATTCATCTTCCGAAAGGAATGCCTGCGGAACGATCTCTTCTCCGCCGCGGAAGACAGCGGCATAGCAGTGCCCCTGCCTTGCGCGGAAAAAGGGCGCCAGACAGCCTTTTTCCCCCGGCATGTCCCATATGAAGACCTTAAGGGAGGAAAGGGGAACTACTTTTATCGAAAGCGCCTCAGCAAGAGCGGCTCCATACGCGATGCCGGCGCGGATGCCTGTATATGATCCCGGGCCTGCAGCTACAGCAATAAGCTCTATATCGGAAAGCCCTACCCCCGCGCGTTTCAGCACCTCTTCGGCAATAAGAGGCAGCGCCTCCGACTGCTTCCTTCCGAGCATCGCGCTGTGTTCGGCAAGAACGGCGCCGCCTGACGCAAGCCCTACGCTCGTCCAGCGGCCGGAACAGTCTACCGCTAAAGTGATCATTTCCTGTCATTCCTCCGTCAGAGCAATACTTTTTAAATCATCCGCAAGAGCGGTGAACTCTTCCCGTATTTTGCAGCCGTTCATAGTGAAAACAAGCAGGCGCTCATCGCCGCTTCCGCTGAACTCTATATCGATGCGCTTTTCGGAAGGCGGCGTCTCCCATCTTTCAGCCCACTCGACCGCGGCGGCAAAACCGTCGTCGAGATACTCTTCAATGCCCAGAGAATCCGCTTCATTTTTGTTTTCTATGCGGTATAGGTCCGCATGCAGAAAGGGCGTTTTCCCGTTATATTCGCGCATGATAATAAAAGTCGGGCTTTTGACTCCATGAAGACCTAAAGCATCCCCTATCCCCTGCACGAATCTCGTTTTGCCCATGCCGAGAGAGCCTTTGAGAAGAAGCAGCATCCCCGGGCAGAGATGTCCGCCCGTTATTCTGCCTGCGGCAAAAGTCTCGTCGGGGGATCCTGTTGTCAGCACAAAAGAGCTATCAGAGCAGCGCTGGAATCTCATCGGCTATTTCCGAAGCAAGCGCACCGCGCGTGCCGTACTTTTCCTCAAGCGCTTCCCCTGCCAGAGCATGGGCAAGGGCGCCGGCCGCTGCCGCGTCAGCAACACTCTTGCCGGAGGCTATAAAGGCAGCTATGACGCCGCTCAGCACGTCGCCTGAACCGGGGACGGCAAGCGCGGGAGACCCGGCGTTTATCATCATGAGCCCGTTATTCGAAAAAACAAGTGTGTTTCTGCCTTTAAGCAATGCGCTTCCGGTCTTTTCAGCAAGCGCGCGCGCGGAAGCAGCCCTGTTCATATCCACTTCTGAGGCAGTAATTCCAAGTATACGCCCGGCTTCGGCGCTGTGCGGCGTAAGAAGCACGTCGCTTCTTGGCGCAAGTGTATCTTTACGGCGGGCAAAGAACCAGAGCATATCCGCGTCAAGCAGCATAGGAAGCCTGCAGGACTGCCAGAGCCATACAAAAAGCTCTTCCACGGATGCCGAACGGCCGCAGCCAGGTCCCGCAGCGACGGCGGAGCACTTCTCCATCGCTTTGGAAAGCATATCCTTTGCTTCCTGAACAGATATCTCCCCGTCTTTTACAGGCAGGGGTATAACTATCGCTTCGGGCAGTTTTTCTGAAGCAAATGGAGCTATAAATTCCGGAACAGCGAGAAATACAAGTCCCGCACCAGCGCGCAGCGCACCGCGCGCAGAAAGCAGCGGCGCCCCCCTGTATTCGGAACTTCCCGCTATTATAAGTACGTTCCCGCGCTCTGTTTTATGTATATCGCGCGGCAGAGCAGGCATAAATGCTTTCATATCCTCCCGTGAAAGCAGCGTGACGGCCGGCTCTTCCGGAAGGACGGCATAGGGAGGGACTCCTATATCCGCCGTGCTTATCCTTCCGCAGGCAGACCTTGCCGGTTCAAAGGCCATACCGAATTTAGGCGCAAGGAACGTCACTGTGGCAGACGCTTTGACGCACGGCTCATAAACTGCTCCGCTCTCCGGGTCTGTCCCGGAAGGTATATCCAGCGAAAGAATATTATTACGGCCTGTAAGAAGAGAGATGATCCGCGCCGGCTCCTTCCTGGGGGCGCCGCTCGTGCCGGTCCCCAAAAGCCCGTCGATAATACAGGCTGCGCAGTCAAGCAGTTTTGCTATCTCATCGTCTGTCATATCGGCGGTATCCAGCAGCCTGAGCCTGCCGCAGCCGATGCGGCGCAGCACGGAAAGATTGACGGCTGCGTCTCCTTTATATTTTTCATCCGCCGCGCATTTAAGAACGACGACATCCGCGCCTTTTATCAGAAGATGACGGGCTGCGGCAAATGCGTCGCCTCCGTTATTGCCAACTCCGGCAAGAAGGACGAACGGGGCGTTCCCCTCAGCCATCGCAAAAGCTTCATCTGACGCGTTCTTTGATGCGTTTTCCATCAAAACGACGGAAGGCACGCTGCGCTCTTCAGACGCGATAACATCCGCCCTGCGTATATCCGCCGGGAAGTAATACTTCTGCATCAGTCTCCCTCCAGAACGACCACGGCTGCGGCGACTCCCGCTTCATGCGTGATCGAAAGAAACACGTTCTTAACGCCGCGATCTTCAAGGCGGCGCCTGAAATCTTCGCTGAAAACGAACACCGGGCCTGTCTCGGTGCGCCGCACAATGCAGGCGTCAAGCCCGGCAGAGGCAAGGCCGCAGCCCACGGCTTTCGCAAGCGCTTCACGCGCTGCAAAAGAGGCGGCAAAATGCTCCGCAGCGTGAACTCCTTCTCCAGCGTACTCTCTTTCTTCGGCGGAAAAGACGCGCTCCGCAAAGCTGCCGCGCTCAGCTGCTTTTCTGATTCGCTCTATCTCGCAAAGGTCTATGCCTATTCCCTTTATCATTTTTATACCCTTCTGCCCGGCCTCTCTGCCAGCCTGCTTTTTATATTATATATCAGCAGCGGCGATAGCACAGATATGAAAAGAATGCACAGGGCGCACCGGGGCCGGTCAAGACATGTGCAGCAAAAGCCTGCATTCGCCGAAGAAATGTATAACGTAATCAAAGTAAAAAAACAGATACACGCGGGCCGGCTGATTCAGAATCCGTAAGGGGTTCGCCTCTGCTTCGCTCACAACGTGTATCTGGTATCAGGACAGTATCAGATCTTTTCAAGTGCGTCAAGGATAACGGCGCTTCTTTCGTCCCGCGCAATTATGCGCAGCAAAAAGCGCGAAAAGCCGCAAAACAAAGTCCTTGTCAAATCAAAAATTAATTGATAGAATACTGAGGTGCCAAAAAAGGCATGTCAGGGTGGCGGAACTGGTAGACGCGCTAGATTCAGGATCTAGTGGGCATAACGCTCATAGGGGTTCAATTCCCCTCCTTGACACCACTTAAAATCAATCGCTGAAGATCAGCGTTTATCATGAAAAGAGCCTGTCAGAGACAGGCTCTTTATGTTGCATTGATTCAAACCGCCATACTTATAACGCCCCCGACTCCCATAAGACAGGGAAAGCCGGGGGAAAAATGTCTGTCTATCGTTATTCAGATCTTCGCCGGTTTAAGGATATATGCGGATGAACCCCAGACTATTGACTTTATAGTCATGCCTTGAATTATAGGCGGCCATACCTGTACCATCCTGATATTTCCCCGTTCTGTGAATCGTAAGCACCACGCCTTCATCACCGAACTTTCCGCCGGTAAGTGTGTAGTCTCCCTTGCTGAAGAGTATATCTTTCTTGTCATCAAGGGCATACTGCTTAAAAGAACCATCGTCATAATAGAGCCACATCGTAGGCAGGTACGTCCTGCTGCCGTCACGCCGGACAAGCAGCTGCTTATCCGCCTGCATGAAGGCCGCGGTCAGCTTCGGTCCGCTTCCGGTATCGGAGTACAGGCAGTAATCGCTGAGCCGGTCCAGGTCAACGTTATAGGAAAGTTTGACATCTTTCAGCTGATGATCATCATTATGCAGCTTTTTCACATGAAGCGTCATGATATGCGGCTTTCCGGAATCCTGTCCGGCCTTGTCCCAATCGAAGTTTATATGAAAACGACCTGTGCTGTAGGTCTCGCAGCGGCCGTCATGAATTCCGTGCTGACTGTACGTGAAATCCTTGTAAAGGTACAGAACCGTGCTGACAATATCATCGATATCGTCTTCACCGGTCAATATCTGATCACCGGGGCTCGAATATATAGCAAGTATCTCAGGCTTAGGTGCATTTTCCGCTTCTGAAGCAGACGTCATCCCTGCAAGCATCAGCATGACCGCGGCCAAAATAAATACCCATTTCTTCATTTCACGTATTCCCCTTTACGAATTTATAAATAGCCAAACCATACGGAATATACTACGCTGTGCTGCATATGGCAATAAAACACCTTTGCCGTTCACGCCGTCTGCGGCAATACCGGTATTGTGCCGTTCAGAACTCCTTGCCGCAGTCGTTGCAGTAGCGCTTAGGGTCAAACATGGTCACACAGCATCCGCCCAGACAGACTTTCCCCGCTTTGACCTTTGCTTCAAGCTCTTCGTCCATAGCAGGCATACCGTAAAGAATCCTCGCCGTGTTTCTGCTCCCGCAGAACGGACACTCGTTATATGCGCTGTTTTTCCTGATAATAAAAGGGACTTGCCCCGGCAGGTCGAGGGCTGTATCCGTGTTCCTGAACCAGCCAAGCGTGATGCGCGCCCTGCGGGCCGCCTTGCGCAGATCGCAGCAAACGTCGGCCAGTCCCCCGTACTGCGCCAGCTTCTTTGCGTCATATCCGCACATCTCTATAAGCTTATAAACAGATATTTCCGTACCGTCAGGCAATTCGCGCAGCTTATCGACCAGTTCATCGATTAGGCTGTCGGTCACAGTCATTTTGCCTCACTTCTTTTCAGCATTGAGAAAACGGATAATATTGCGCTGCAGCTGTCTGTAGCGTTCGTAAGTGTCCTTGTTCTTTCCGCAGTATTCACGCGAAATCTCCTGATTAGGCTCGTAATTCACCGGCAGGCCGTATAAGTCGAACTGCTCGCGGGTCAGATCAACGTATTCTCCGTTTATCCGGTTGAAGTAGTGCGTGCCGCCGCCTGAGACCCTTATTTTATGTATCGTTCCGCCGAACATGTCATGCACCTGCATCGCCGTGATCGCACACTGTCCGTAAGACGGGTCGTCAGGCACCCATTCCGCCTGACAGGAAGGGTACGCCGTCACCTTGCTCCAGCATTTCTCCAATACCGCGAAAAGCTCAAACAGCGTAGTCACGCCGGGGAACTGCGGGACCGGTCTGCATTTGATGTCCTTAAGGCTGTCGCCGTAAAAGAGATAGCCGAAGGGCCTTCTTTTCTTTTTTGCTGCTTCCGCGGCTTTTTCTACGATCGGATTATCTGCGTTCATTGTGTTCTCCTCCGCAGGTATTTCATAGGGTATTTCAAATCGATTCTGTGATAGTCTCATTTACACATCATATGAGCGCTAACACATCACAGCCGTCGCCCAGATGCCGAAGCT
>JAEEYY010000223.1 GCA_016288355.1 Synergistes sp. | reverse complement strand
GCTAAGAAGGCAGTCATAGCGACGGGAGCGCAGGAAAGAATGATCCCGTTCGCGAACAACGACCTCCCCGGCGTATACGGAGCGGGTGCGGTCCAGACGCTGATGAACGTATACGGCGTCGTGCCCGGCAAAAACGTCGTGATGGTGGGAGCAGGCAATATCGGACTTATAGTCAGCTACCAGCTGACCCAGGCCGGAGTCGAAGTGGCGGCGGTCGTGGAAGCGATGCCGAAGATAGGCGGCTACTGGGTGCACGCGGCGAAGATCAGAAGACTGGGCATCCCCATCCTGCTGAGACACACGATAGTCGAGGCGGTAGGAGACAAGGTGCTCGAAGGAGCGGTCATCCAGGAGCTGGACGATAAATTCAACCTCATCGGCGAGCCGCAGAAGATAGACTGCGACATCATCTGCATGGCGGTAGGACTTACGCCGACGACAGAGCTCTTCTGGCAGGCGGGCTGCAAGATGAAGTTCGTGCCGCAGCTCTGCGGATACGTGCCTCTGAGAGACAAGGGCATGCGCACCAGCAACCCGGACATCTGGGTAGCGGGAGACGCCTCCGGTATAGAAGAAGCGTCGGCAGCGATGGTCGAAGGGCGCATAGCGGGTCACGGAGCGGCGAAATCGCTGGGTCTGCCGGTAGATGAAGGCAAATTCAAAGAGTACTGGACAAGACTCGACCACCTCCGCGCCGGAGAAGTCGGAGAGAAGATCCTTGCCGGAATAGGCCAGGTACTCGTAGAAGGATGGGAGGCGTAAACATGAGCTGCTGTGATAAAGAAAAACTCTTCAACAGCGGGGTTCTGACAGAGCACGGAGTCGGAGCCGTACTGCCGCCGCAGGCGGAGTGGGAAGCCAAAAAGGGCGGCTATGTAGTAATAGAATGCCCGAAGCGCATCCCGTGCAATCCGTGCCACACGAGCTGCCCGACCGGTGCGGTGCTTCCGTTCGAAGACATAAATGATACGCCGAAGATAGACTACAGCAAATGCACGGGCTGCGGGATATGCGTATCGCGCTGCCCGGGACTTGCGTGCTTCGTCATAGACCTTTCGGTCGGCGGGGACAAGGCTGTCATCAAACTCCCGTACGAGCTGCTTCCGCTTCCTGTAAAGGGACAGACGGTAAAATGCCTTAACAGGGTCGGAGAAGAGGTAGCGGACGGAGAGGTAGCTGCCGTGACGGAGCCTTCGAAGGACCGCACCTACGTGGTAAGCGTAGTGATCCCGAAAGACAAGATAGACGAGATACGCGCTATCAGAGTCAAGTAAAGGTGGTGTGCTGATAATGCCGAAAGCAAATGTTATTTGCCGCTGTGAAGAAATAGAGATAGACGAGATACGCGAGTGGATAGCGCGCGGCTATGACACGTTCGACGAGCTGAAAAGAGAGCTCCGCGTAGGCATGGGACCGTGCCAGGGACGCGGCTGCCGCGACATAATCCTGCGCGAGATCTCAAAGGCGACCGGTCAGCCCGTAGCCGATATCGCTCCGGGTACGATGAGACCTCCGGTGAAACCGATAAAGATCAGCCTCCTTGCTGAGGACTTCAGGGAAGGTGAACACAGATGACAGATTTCCCGAAAACTGCCGATATAGTGATAATAGGCGGAGGCGGCGTAGGGACCGCTACAGCTTACTATCTTGCAAAATCCGGAAGAAAGAACGTCGTTGTCCTTGAGAAGAACACAGTCTGCTCCGGCTCTACCGGACGCTGCGGCGCCGGCATCCGTGCACAGTGGGGACTTGAACTCAACTGCCGCATGGCCCTTGCCTGCCTTGATACATTCGAACATCTGGATGAAGAGCTCGGGCTGCCCACAGGGCTCAATCAGGGGGGCTATCTGCTCGTAGCCTACCAGGAAAAAGAATGGGCGCAGTTCCAGAAAAATGTCCAGCTGCAGCACAGCCTGGGCATCATGTCCGAAGCGTTCACGGACGTCAAGCGCGCGCAGGAGATATGCCCGGGCGTTGCGGTAGACGACGCGATAGGCTTCACATTCTATCAGAGAGACGGTCACGCCGACCCCTTCCTGACCACCTTCGCGTTCCAGGAAGCAGCCAAGCGCTATGGGGCTAAATTCTGCAAGTTCACGGAAGTAATAGGCCTTAAAGCGAAGGAAGGCGGCATGACGGTAGAGACGAACCGCGGCAGCATCGACTGCAAAGACGTCATCAACTGCGCCGGATCCTGGGCTCAGGATATAGCCGCGATGGCCGGCGTCAAACTGCCGAACTGGGCCGAACGCCATCAGATCCTGATAACGGAACCCGTCGATCCCGGCGTCTGCCCGCCGATGCTTATGAGCTTCAGCGGAAACTACTACATCCAGCAGCGTCCGCACGGCTCGATCATCGCAGGCGAAAGCCCCTCGAGCGACATCAGGCTCGGCTATACGTCAAACGTCAACTCCGTTGCCAGCATAGCCCGCACGGTGCTGAAGCTGCTGCCGCGCGCAAAGAATATCCGCGTCGTGCGCCAGTGGGCCGGCCACTATGATATGACGCCGGATTCTGCCCCGATCCTCGGCGAGACCGAAGTCAAACACTTCTGGCACGCGACAGGCTTCTCCGGACACGGCTTCATGCTCGCTCCGGTCGCAGGCCAGATCATGACGGCTCTGCTCAACGGCGACAAGCCGCCGTTTGATCCCACGATCATGGATTACAGAAGGTTTGAGCGCGGAGAAAAGATAGTAGAGCCGAACGTCGTCTGATCTCACGGACAGTCATTCTTACACAGGCAAAAAGAAACGGCCGGGAGCGGCCGTTTCTTTTTGCCTTTATCCTTCCTGATGCCCGGATGCGCGGCGTCTGCTGCGCAGCGCCGGAAAAACAGCTTTTTCGCAGGGCGCGCTATATTCCGCGCAGTATCGTCTGTTCGCGCCCCGGGCCAACTCCTATAAGAAGTACCGGAACACCCGCTGTTTCTTCTATAAAGCGCACATAATCACGCGCTTCTTCAGGCAGCTCTTCAAATCTGCGGCAGCCGGCTATGCTGCGCTTCCAGCCCTTAAAGGTCCTGTAGAGCGGCTTTGCCCTCGCAAGCTCGGCACAGCTGCTCGGAAAATGTTTTTGAACTTTGCCGTTTATATCGTAGGCGGTGCATATTTTTATCTCGTCAAGCTCGTCAAGGACGTCAAGTTTCGTCAGCGCTATGCCGTCAAGTCCGTTTACTCTGACCGCATAGTCGACCGCTACAAGATCGCACCAGCCGCAGCGGCGGGGACGCCCTGTGGTGGCGCCGAATTCCCCGCCCTTCATGCGCAGGAATTCGCCATTTTCGCCATGATCTTCCGTCGGGAAGGGACCTTCTCCGACTCTCGTACAGTAAGCCTTGACGACGCCGATCGCACGGTCTATGCGCGACGGGCCGATTCCCGCCCCGGTGCAGGCGCCGCCGGCGCAGGGGCTTGAGCTGGTCACGAATGGGTAGGTGCCGTAATCAACGTCAAGAAGAGTAGCCTGCGCGCCTTCAAACAAAACATTCTGTCCGGCCTCGGCGGCTTCGTCTATCTCAAGGAAAGAGTCCCCTAAAAGCGGCTCGATGCGGCGCCCCCAGGCGAGCGCCTTTTCGTATATTTCATCAAACGGAAACGGCTTCCCGCCGTATATCTTTGTAATTATGTCGTTCTTCAGCGCAAGCGTAAGCGAAAGCTTTGCACGGAGGATATCGGCGTTCACAAGATCTTCAGCGCGTATACCTGTCCGCCCATACTTATCGGAGTAACAGGGCCCTATGCCGCGCCCGGTCGTGCCTATTTTCGTATCGCTGGAGCGCGCATTCTCCGAAAGCCTGTCAAGCAGCTTGTGATAGGGCATTACTATATGAGCGCCGTGACTTACGACGAGGCGCGCGGTCTTTCTGCCGCGTGCGGCAAGCTCATCCAGCTCATTGAAGAGCGCCTCCGGATCTATTACGACGCCGTTGCCGATCACACATAACTTATCCGGATAAAGGATGCCGGAGGGCAGCAGATGAAATACATATTTTTCGCCGTCTGCCACTACTGTGTGTCCGGCGTTTGCCCCTCCCTGGTAGCGGACAACAACTCCGGCCTTCGAGGCAAGAGCGTCAACGACCCGCCCTTTGCCTTCGTCGCCCCACTGCACTCCCACAACTATATCCGTGCGGCCTCTCATAAGAACACCCCTTTTGACGATCGTCATATATATTGACAATCTTTCTAAAAACAATATTATTGTAACCCCTGTTGAGAGGCTCAGCAATAGTTATTCGTGGATTTGGGAGTTTTTCAGCGAAAGTTTTCCGCTGCGGGACATCTTTTTTATCGCGGCTTCGCGCGACATCGCTTCTTCTTTTGTATCAAAGCTCTCGTAATAAAAAAGCTCCGCAGGGAGCCTTCCCCTGGTGTATTTGGCGCCCTGCCCGGCGTTGTGTACCGCGACGCGCCTTTTCAGGTCATTGGTCCAGCCGGTGTAGAGCGTGCCGTCGGCACAGCGCAGGATATAGGCATAGGCTGTCATAAAGTATAAGCTCCGGGCATGTTTCTCTCCGGCGGGCCTTTTCTGATCTCAATATCCGGCAGAGCACGCAGAATATCCAACAGGCTGCTGTTTCTGAGTTCGGAAAGGAGGCCTGCGGTGCCCGAAAAGAGCCAGTATGTAATACCGGTGAATGCGGAAAGATGCGCCGAGAGCTCAATCAGCCTTATCGCCGTTACAGTGCATGGAACATCATAACCGCGCTCGGAGAGGCCGCGGCCGAAGCGCCCGGCGGCAGCGCCGGTAATGGCTGCGGCAACAATGACAGCCGTAAGCAGCGCCTTTTTATTTTTCATTTCTTCCAGTCGTGGAAAACCGAAAGACCGCCGGGCGGACCGGGAGCTACTCTACCGTAACGCTCTTTGCCAGGTTGCGCGGCATATCTATGTCGCATCCGCGCTGACGCGCTATATAGTATGCAAAGAGCTGGAGAGGAATGACCGCGACAAAAGGATAAAGCTCCGGTTCTGTAGCCGGCGTAAAGATAACATGGTCAGTATATTGCTTTATTTCATTATCGCCTTCGGTCGCAAGCGCGATTATCGGCGAACGGCGCGCCATCGATTCCTCTATGTTTGAGACCGTCTTTTCCCAGAGGCTGTTTTTAGGGACAAGCGCAACTACCGGCAGCTCCTTGTCAAGAAGCGCTATCGGTCCGTGCTTCATCTCTCCGGCAGGATAGGCCTCCGCATGCAGATATGAGATCTCCTTGAGCTTAAGGGCCCCCTCCAGTGCCGGAGGATACGCTATGCCGCGCCCTATGAAGAAGAAACCGCGCGCGTCGGCAAAATCACGGGCAAGCTCTTCTATCTCTTTCTCCTTTGCAAGAAGCAGCGACAGCTTTCCGGGGATGTCCATAAGGGCCGAGATAAGGCGTCTTTCCGAATCCTCGGGAAGTTCGCCGCGCAGCTTCGCCAGATACATGCCAAGGAGCGTGAGCGCCGTTATCTGCGCGGTAAACGTCTTTGTGGCGGCAACTCCTATCTCGGGGCCCGCCGGCGTGATTATCGATTCTCCGACCTCGCGGTCGATAGTGGAGCCGCGCACATTAGTTATGACAAGACACTTTGCGCCGCGGCTTTTGGCAAGACGGGCCGCATGAAGCGTATCAGCAGTCTCGCCGGACTGCGAGACGAAGACCGCGAGCGTTTCGCTGTCTATGGTCATATTCCTGTATCTGTATTCGGACGCGACCTCTGTGCGTATATCAAATTTTCCGAGATTTTCCATAATGTATGCGGCAGCCACCGTCGCATAATGCGACGTCCCGCAGGCCACGAAATGTATCTTCCGCCATTTTTTGGCCTCTTCGGGAGTCCATGAGAGCTCGCGGGAGAGATCGACGCCCCCTCCTGCGATCCTTCCCAGCAGCGTGTGCGCGACGACGTCCGGCTGTTCGTGTATCTCCTTGAGCATAAAGTGCGGATACTCTCCGCGGCTGGTCATAGCGGCGTCCCAGTCAAGATGCATGGGTTCCTTGTTATGAG
The DNA here is from genome assembly GCA_016288355.1 of Synergistes sp. Lineage (GTDB taxonomy): Bacteria > Synergistota > Synergistia > Synergistales > Synergistaceae > Synergistes. The sequence continues at coordinate 4,983 of JAEEYY010000223.1, read as the reverse complement.
GGACCCCTGCAAAATCGAAGAACTCGCATCTTTCTCTTGTTATGCGCGCGATCTCATCGTCGTCCATAAACCACACTACCCGCGTGTATTCCAGCAGCGCAGTCGGATCCGACGCACAGAAGCCCTCTCCGTTAGCGTGACCTACCACGAGAGGGGAGCCCTTGCGGGCCGTCCATATCTCTCCCGGCCTGTCGTAGAACATTATGACCAGCGCAAAAGCGCCTCTTATGCGTTTTGTCAGCTTAACTATGGCTTCCTTCGGGTCTCCGTTGTATACGTAGCCCAGATACTGGACCGCGGATTCGGTGTCGGTCTCGGTATGGAATTTTATGCCGCGCAGCTCAAGATCCTTGCGTATCTCGCGCGCGTTTTCAATTATGCCGTTGTGCACCAGCACGACTCTCTTGTCGCTTGAGATATGCGGATGTGCGTTCGTTTCCGAAACGCCTCCGTGCGTAGCCCAGCGCGTGTGGCCGATTCCTGCCTCGCCGGTCAGCCCGGCCGCCGCCACTTTGGCGGCAAGCACCGAGACCCTGCCGATAGTGCGGACCTCCAGTATCTCGTTATCCTTCACAACAGCTATACCGGCGGAATCGTAGCCGCGGTATTCATGCTTCGCAAGACCGTCAAGAATTACATTTGTGGCTTCTCTGTGACCTATATATCCCATTATTCCGCACATATCGAAAGATCATCCTTTCATGGCTGATAAGCATCTCTATTTTATATCATTCTAACGGCAATATAAAATCCATGCCCAAAAAAAGATTTTTTAGGCTGTGTAAAAGCTTTTTCGGCCGGGTATGGTTTACAGCCAGCGGACCGAGGAATAAGGGAAAATATAAAATACTTCGCGCTGCGGGTATAGCTCTCTGCAAAGGGGGTCGCTCTCCGGCACGCGCGCTTTGAGGAGTGAGCCGCCGACGTCGGCGGTGACAAGAACGGAATTTCGCCCGCGTTCGAGCGGCAGGTGCACTAGATGGCCTGCCGTGATATTGGCAGGGTCTGCCGGCTGCGGCCTTGAGAGCGAAACGCGCACGCAGGAGGGGTCAAGTGCAGCGGCGCGTACTGCCGCGGTATCTGCACGGTCCGCATATACGGTCTGTCCTCCGGGGAAGTTGCGGACCATATGGCAGCCCTCCTGCTTCCACCCTCCCTGAAGTATGTTTTCCGCGCCTGCGGTCACCCGGCCGCGGTAAAGGCCGATGATCTCGGCCGACATCTCATAAAGCCACGGCATATCATGCGTCGCTACTATAACAGCCGTGCCGTGCTGTTCAGCCTCGGTGACGGCCGCCGCCATTATCAGCTGCGCGCTTGCCTCGTCCACGTTGGCCGTCGGCTCGTCCAGCAGCAGCACACGGGGACGCAGCGCAAGGCGCGCCGCCAGTGCAACGCGCTGCACCTCTCCTCCGGACAGCTGATACCACTGACGCGGGGCAAATTCATCGGGATCAAGCCCCACCCGTGTCAGGCTCTCACGAACTATGGCTTTTACCTCAGACGCCGATGTTCCCCGCAGTCTGAGCCCGAAAGCGATGTTCTCAAATACCGAACGGCTCAGAAGAAATGAGTTCTGAAGCAGGTATGTAACTTCACGTCGGATCACGCTTTCCCGTCCCGCCGCCGGCTGTCCGCGGTAGAGCAGAGTACCGCTGTCGTAAGGCATAAGAAAAGAAAGGACCTTCAGCAGCGTTGACTTTCCGCTCCCGTTGGGCCCCACGAGACCGGTTATCCCCTCAGACCTTATCGTGAGATCCGAGATGTCGAGGATCGGCGTATCTTTTCGGTAGCTTTGTTTAAGGTTATGTATCTCATAAAGCGTCGTCATGAAAAATCACCACGGCAAAGGCGGCGTTCATCCGTCAAAGACAGAGCGCCGCCCGCTGCGTTTAACTCTTTCTTTTCCTTTCCGGACAACAGGCGCCGCAGGCCCCGCCGTCCGGCGCGGAAAGCACCGCATGCTCTGCAAAGAGCGTTTCCGCCGCTTTAAATCTGCATTTCATGCGATGCCCCCGCTTCTTTCGCACAGTGAGATCTATTTGCCGTGCTTTTTGTTCCATTCGTCGGAGTTCGGGAAGAAGAGCGGCTCTCCGTACTCGCTGACTTTGAAATCCTTGATTATCGTCTGTGCCTCGTCGGCGCAGAGCCAGTCGACAAATTTTACGACGTCGGCATTGTTCACATTCGGGAATCTCTTCGGGCTGACCTCTATTGCGGCTATAAGGTTGAGGAGTATCGGATCGCCCTCCACGAGCGGGACTATTTTAAGACCGCTTTTCTTTGTAAGGAAGGTGGCCCTGTCCATCAGCGTGTAGGCATTGCGCTTATCGGCAAAGATCGTCGTGGGGCCGTTGCCGAGCTTGCCAAGCGAAAATACCGTGTACCATTCATCCTTTTCTCCGTCGGGGGAGATACCGGCAGCATTCCACACTTTCATTTCCGCCACATGAGTGCCGGACATATCTCCGCGGCTTATAAACGGCGCGTTCGCAGCAGCTATCTTTTTAAAGGCTTCGACCGCAGATTTCATCCCCTTGATTCCGGCGGGGTCGTTTTCCGGGCCGAGAATCACAAAGTCGTTATACATAAAATCCCTGCGGTTCTGTCCGAAGCCGTCCGCTATAAACTGGTCTTCGAGAGCCCTTGCGTGAACCACTACAAGGTCGAAATTCCCTGTTTTTGCCTTCTCCAGCGTTGCGCCGGTGCCGGCCTTTTCAATGACGAATTCCGTCCCCGTCCTGGCCTTGTAGGTATCGGCAAGAAGCGGGATGATACCTGCGTCTACCGGACCGATCGTACTTGAGAGCCTGATCGTGCCGGCAAATGCGGGCGCGCAGATAAGGAGAAAGAGAAGAGCCGCGGTCAGTCTTTTTATATTCTTCATAACGTTAGAACACCATCCTGTTTTAAATTTAATTTTGTGTCCTGCGGCGCAGGAAAAACAACGATATGTTAAGCAAAAGCGATATAAGTATCAGAATCACGCCGAGCGCTATCCCCAGCGCAAAATCCCCTTTGCCTGTTTCAAGCGTTATCGCGGTGGTTATGGTCCTGGTATGCCATTTGATATTGCCGCCCAGCATCATCGCTGAACCCACTTCGCCGACGATACGCCCAAGAGCCGTAAGCGCTGCTGTCAGGATCATAAAACGTGCTTCCCAGAGGCTCACGGCGGCAAGTCTCGCCCCCGACGCGCCCAGCGTAAGAAGCGTCTGGCGCAGACGGCTGTCAAGCCCCTCCACTGCCGAAGCAGTGTATGCCGTCACGATCGGGGTGCCCAATATCACCTGGCCTATGGCCATTCCCTCGACTGTGAAAAGCAGTTCCCAGTTCCCGAGCGGGCCGCGGCGCGATATGAACGCATATACCAAAAGACCTATCACAACGGTAGGCAGCGCAAGAAGCGTATCTGTCACGGTACGGAGCGCACGTTTGCCGGGGAAGCTGAAATAGCCGAGAGCAAAGCCCAGCGGAAGGCCCAGCGCCAAAATCAGCGCCATTGAAAGAGCCGTAAGGCGCAGCGTTGTGGCAAGAATGACCATCGTCTCTTCATCTGCGGTAAAAAGAAGACGAAAGGCCTGGACGAAACCGTTCGCAATAAAGTCCATTGGATAGATACCAGATGCAGGTCAGTATGCCTAAAAAACGGACAGACGCGTTATCCGCGTCCGTCCGCCATATTGGAAAGGGCTGTTAATGCCCGTAACGTTTTTCTGCTTCCGGGAAGAAGAGCTGCTTGCCTTCGACCTTGTAGTTGGCAATATCTTCCTGGACCTTTGAAGATGTGATCCAGTCAATGTATTTGAGCGCGAGGTCGTATTTCACGTTGGGATGCTTGAGCGGGCTTACGGCCATTACGCTGTACTTGTTAAGGAGCTCGCTGTCTCCTTCGCAGATTATGACCAGACCTTTTCTGCCGTTCAGCCCGGCGTCATACTTTATAAAGGTGCCGCGGTCGGTGAGAGCATAACCGTTCTGCTCGTCTGCGATATTGATCGTTTTAAGCATGCCCTGCCCTGTCTGCACATACCACGGGGCCTTGTCAAAATCCTTGACTCCGGCTTTCTCCAGCAGTTTAAGCTCCGCCGTATGCGTGCCTGATTTGTCGGCGCGGCTTACAAGCTTCTGCTGCTTCGCGGCTATAGTCGCAAACGCCTGCACGACAGGCTTGCCCTTTACGCCGGCCGGATCGCTTGCGGGACCGATAAGAACAAAATCGTTGTACATGACCTTGCGGCGGTTGGCTCCGGCTCCCTCTTCCATAAACTTGTCCTCCTGCGACGGAGAGTGCGTCAGGACAACGTCTACATCCCCGTTGCGCCCGTATTCAAGCGCCTTTCCGGTACCTACCGATACCCACTGGATCTCCATGCCGGTATCCTTCAAAAGAATAGGCGCAAGATAATCAAGCAGGCCGGTGTTGTCAGTGCTCGTAGTTGTGGCCATACGCAGCACGGGAGCTTTCGCCGCAGCAAGCGAACCAAAGGCAAACAGGCAAACGGCAAGAAGCACAGCAATAGCGGTAAACTTTCTGCTGAAACGCATGGGTGAAGACCCCTCCTCGTATGATTGCGCTGCAAAAGCAGCATATAAATTACGCCCGGCAGGATGAACAAAGAGAGGAAAGTCAGAAATACTTCCGTCCCCTTTTCCAAGCGCGGGAGACGATCCGGTTTCCCGGGACCGCCCTAACGGCCGTTTCCCTTAGCTTTGCGCCTTAGAGAATACGGCTTCAGGGATACTTGGCAGTATACAGATATACTGCAGCGCGGCCAGGCAGACCTGCGCCGTGCTATATTGTACACTACACAATGTGCTCATTCAATATAAAAATATAAGAAAACGAAAGAGAAATGGCGGGAAGCGTTGGGGGCACTTCCCGCAAAAGTGGAGAGCTGAAATGATTCATGCCTTTGCAAAAAAAGAGGCCGCAGCCCCTTTTGCAGAGCACGGCCCAATTAATTTACGCGCCGTTCTCCT
>JAEEYY010000222.1 GCA_016288355.1 Synergistes sp. | reverse complement strand
TGGAATCCGGGAATTTTTCAAGAAATGAAGGTGGATCTTCTGTTTATGGGGCTCTGGACTCACAATTTATGATGAAAATAAAAATGATCTTCGGGGCACTGAATTGACTTATTGGAAATAGCTCGAGGGTATTACAGATTGATTATATTTTCAAGAGGATTATACGCTAATAATTCCTGAAGTGCATAAATTAATACAATCAAAGTATTATGCAAACAGATAAAACCGTGCAATAATATCAATAACGTTTTTGGGAAAAGGCGAGCCGTCTCCAAAAGGGACGAGACATGAAAGCGGCGGCGGTTCCTCTCCTTCCTGAATACCCGCAAAGGCGCAGCGGCGCCGCATTCTCAATTATTGGAGGTTTTCGACTAATGCTCAAATTCATTAGCAGACGAATCCTGATGCTTATCCCCGTAATGCTGGGCGTAGTACTCGTGGTGTTCTCCATGATGTATTTCTCCCCGGGCAACGCGGAAGACTACATCCTCGGCGATATGGCAACAGCAGAGGACAAGGAAGCATTCCGTGTGGAAAACGGACTGGACAAGCCATTCTGGATTCAGTACTTTAACTACGTACGCAAGGCTCTCCAGGGTAATCTGGGTATCTCCTACAATACCAAGAAGCCCGTTACCGAAGAGATCCTTACCCGTTTCCCGACCACCTTTAAACTCGCACTTTTCAGCGTAATCGTATCAAGTATATTAGGCTTGACGACAGGTATCATTTCAGCCGTAAAACAGTACTCCGTCTGGGACAATGTCTGCCGTGTAATAGCAATGATCGGCGTATCCATGCCTACATTCTGGCTGGGCCTGATGCTGATGCTGCTCTTCTCAGTTAAACTGGGCTGGCTGCCTGCATCCGGATTCAAGACCTGGAAGCACTGGGTAATGCCCGCACTCACCCTGGGTCTCCACTCCGCATCCTCCATAATGCGTATGACCCGTTCCAACATGCTGGAAGCTATCCGTCAGGACTACATCAGAACTGCCAGAGCAAAGGGACAGAAGGAATCCGTCGTTATCTGGAGACACGCTCTCAAGAACGCTGCTATTCCTATCGTTACCGTTGTAGGTATGCAGTTCGGCAGAATGCTCGGCGGTTCTTCCATCACCGAGATGGTATTCGCCATCCCCGGACTCGGCAAACTGCTGATCGACTCCATCAACCTTAAGAACGCTCCCCAGGTACAGGGCGGCGTACTCTTCCTGGCACTGACCATGTCCGTAGCGAACCTGATCGTAGATATCCTCTACGCGTTCATCGATCCGAGGATCAGGTCCCAGTACGTAAAGGTCAAGAAGGCAAAAGCTGCGGCTCCTGCAAAAGCAGAAGCAAAGGAGGCATAGTATGGCAAACGAAATGGCAAAAGAAATGTCCACAGCAGATGCTATCTCCATGAAGAAAAAGAGCCAGTTCGGCGATTTCGTCAGAAGGTTCAGGAAGAACAAGGGCGGCATCGTAGGTCTCGTGATCATTCTCGTGTTCCTGATCTGCGCACTGTTCCCCGCACAGCTGGTAGGTCCCGACTACTTCTCTCAGGATCTGTCCAACAGATACCAGCACCCCAATGCAGAGCACATCTTCGGCACCGACGAGCTGGGAAGAGACGTTCTCGTAAGAATGGTCTGGGGTTCCAGAACATCTCTTGAGATCTCCCTCTCCGCGGTTGCAGTGTCCTGCGTACTGGGAACCATCGTAGGCTGCATCGCAGGCTTCTACGGCGGAATTACCGACAACCTCCTGATGCGTTTCATGGACATCCTGATGGCGATCCCCAGCACCCTGCTCGGCATCTCCATCGTAGCAGCCTTCGGAAGCAGCATCTACGTTCTGATATTCGCAATGGGCATCAGCTCCATAGCAGGCTTCTCCCGTATCTGCCGTTCCTCTGTAATCACCATCAGAGACCAGGAGTACATCGAAGCTGCAAGAGCTACCGGTGCTTCCGACTTCCGCATCATCACCAAGTACGTACTGCCCAACGCGCTGGCACCCATCATCGTACAGATCTCCATGAGCATCGCGGCTTCCATACTGTCGATCTCCGGTCTGTCCTTCATCGGTCTGGGCGTTCCCGCACCGACTCCCGAATGGGGCTCCATGCTTTCCAACGGCAGACAGGTAATCAGAGACCACGCTTACATCGTTATCTTCCCCGGCGTAGCTATCATGCTGGCAGTATTTGCCTTCAACCTGCTGGGCGACGGTCTGCGCGACGCTCTGGATCCGCGTCTGAAGTCCTAAGGAGGTAAGCAAATGGCAAACAATATTCTTGAGATCAAAAATCTTACCATACATTACGTTACCGACCAGGAAACAGTTAAGGCTGTAAACGGCATCTCCCTCGAGATCGCCGAAGGCGAATCTCTAGGTCTGGTAGGCGAGACCGGCGCTGGCAAGACCACCACCGCTCTCGGCATCATGAGGCTGGTACCGGATCCTCCCGGAAAGATCATCAGCGGAGAGATCATCTACAAGGGCGAAGACCTGATGAAGAAGTCCGAGCACGAGATGCGCTCCATCCGCGGACACCAGATCTCCATGATCTTCCAGGACCCCATGACCGCTCTGAACCCTGTGGAAACAGTAGGTTTCCAGATCGCGGAGGTTATCCGCCTGCACCAGAACCTCTCCAAGAAGGACGCGGAGGCAAAGGCCATGGAAATGATGGAACTGGTAGGAATCGAAGGCGCAAGAGCCGGCGAGTATCCCCATCAGTTCTCCGGCGGCATGAAGCAGCGTATAGTAATCGCTATGGCTCTGGCCTGCGACCCCTCCCTGCTTCTTGCAGACGAGCCCACCACCGCTTTGGATGTTACCATTCAGGAGCAGGTACTGGACCTGATCGACAACCTTAAGAAGCAGTTCAACACCTCCATGCTGCTGATCACCCACGACCTGGGCATCGTAGCAGAGGTCTGCGACAAGGTCGCCATCATGTATGCAGGCGAGATCGTGGAATACGGTACACTGGAGCATATTTACAACAACACCAGCCATCCTTATACCCAGGGTCTGTTCGGCTCCATTCCGAACTTCAACTCCAAGACCCACAGACTTAAGCCCATCAAGGGCCTCATGCCGGACCCCGCGAACCTGCCGGACGGCTGCGTATTCGCGGAACGCTGCCCGCATGCCAAGGATGAATGCAGAAGCGGCAAGCTCACCACAAAGGAGATCGAGCCGGGCCACTTCGTAAGATGCAGACTGTTTGAATAGGGAGGAAAGAAAATGGCAGAAGATAAAAAGACAATGCTCCAGGTAGAGGAGCTTACCAAATTCTTCAAGACTCCCAGAGGCGACCTGCATGCTGTTGACCACGTAAACTTCAGCATCAAGGAAGGCCAGACGCTGGGCGTCGTAGGCGAATCCGGATGCGGCAAGTCCACACTGGGCCGTACCGTTATCCACCTTCACGAAAAGACCTCCGGCAAGATCTGGTTCGACGGCAAGGACATCTCCGACGTTACCAAGCCCCAGCTCAAGGAGCTCAGAAGAGACATGCAGATGATCTTCCAGGATCCGTTCTCCTCTCTGAACCCCCGTATGTCCGTATCCCAGCTGATCGCTGAGCCTCTGCTCATCTATAAGGAAACCAAGAACGACAGGGAACTGGCTCAGAGAGTAGGCGAACTGATGGACACCGTAGGTCTGGCTGCAAGACTTTCCAACGCATATCCTCACGAACTGGACGGCGGACGCCGCCAGAGAATAGGCGTAGCCCGTGCGCTGGCGCTGAACCCCAAGTTCATCGTCTGCGACGAGCCTGTATCCGCTCTGGACGTATCCATTCAGGCACAGATCATCAACCTGATGCAGGACCTGCAGGAAGAGAGAAACCTCACCTACATGTTCATCACCCACGATATGTCCGTAGTGCGCCACATTTCCAACGACATCATGGTAATGTACCTTGGCTGCGCAGTTGAGTTCGCAGACTCCGAGGAAATGTTCCGCCAGAGACTTCACCCCTACACCAAGGCTCTGCTTTCCGCAGTTCCTATCCCCGAGATCGGAGCTAAGAAGGAAAGAAAGGTCATCAAGGGCGAGCTTACATCCCCGATCAACCCGGGCGATGAATGCAGATTCGCAAAGCGCTGCCCGTTTGCCACAGAGGAGTGCTTCCACAAGACTCCGGCTCTGGAAGAGATCATTCCGGGCCACTTCGTGGCATGCCACCATGTAAGGGAGATCAATGATATTAAGGAGTAATTCCTCTAATATTGAGAAAAAAGAGGGGCTTCCGGAAACGGAAGCTCTTCTTTTATATTTTTGGGGCCGGTCCGGACCTGATCCCGGCGGTCCTGCATTTAAGTATGCGGTGTGATAATAGTTCCCGGGCAATTATGACCGATTGATGACAAAAGTGTATGAATTAACCATATATTAATATTTGGCATATCAAAAATCGAATGGTATTATTAAAAAGTCTCAGATGCGCAATCTTTTCATGTCTCGTGCGCATCAAGCTAAGAAACGAAAGGAAGTAAAAAATGAAGAAATTTGTTGCTCTTCTTCTCGTCCTCGTACTTTCCCTCGGAATGCTCTCCGCTTGCGGCGGCAGCAGCGACGGCGGAAACAAGGCTGCCAACAGAACAGCTAAGGACAGGATCATCGTTGTAACAGAAGAAGAACCCGCTCACCTCGGACCCAGAACCAACTCCGTTGCTCAGGGTATCCCCAACAGACTTATCTACGGTGCTCTGATGAGCTATGATGACGCAACCGCATCCTTCAATCCCGACCTCGCTACCGAGTGGGAGTGGCTGGATGACCTCCACCTGAAGTTCAAGCTCAGAGAAGGCGTCAAGTTCACCAACGGCGAAGACTTCACCGCAGAAGACGTTCTGTACTCCTTCGCACAGACCAAGACCGACTCCACCGCTATTTCCACAATGGCATGGTATGACGACGTCAACTCCTATGCAAACGGCGACTACGAAGTAGTTCTCGCATTCAACTATCCGTACTTCCCTGCTATGCAGGTACTTTGCGGCGGCAGAACTTACATCGCAGACAAGACCACCTACGAAAAGGTTGGCTCTGACGCTTATCAGAGAGACCCGATCGGCACCGGCCCGTACAAGCTCCAGAGCTGGACAACCGGTTCCAACATCGTTCTCGAAAGAAACGAAAACTGGTACGGCGGAGTTCCCAAGACCAAGGAATTCGAAATCAGATTCGTACAGGAAGCTAACTCCAGAGTTATCGCTCTCGAGACCGGCGAAGCAGACGTTGCTTTCTACATCAACGGAAGCGATGCTGAACGTGTAGATTCCTTCGAAGGATATCACATCGAAAGAGGCCGTGCTTATAAGTACTACACCGTATGCCTCAACATGCAGAACGAAAAGTTCGCAGACAGAAGAGTCCGCGAGGCTCTGTCCCTGGCTATCGACCTGGACGCTCTGACCGACGCTACATTTGACGGCCAGGCTTCCACTCTGGTATGCCCCATCCCCTCCAAGACCGAAGGCGCTACCCCGATCTACGGCGGCGGCACAGGCAAGTGGGAGTATGATCCCGACAAGGCTGCTGCTCTTGTTAAGGAGTGCGGCGTAGAAGGTATGGAGATCGAGCTCCACATCGCTTCCGGCGGAGAATTCAAGACTGCTGCTGAAATCGTTCAGAACTTCTGGAACAAGGTTGGCTTCAATGTTCACATTGAGACCTCCAAGCTGGCTGCTCGTGAACCGGCTGCTTCCGGCAAGCCCTGGGAAGCTTCCATCCGTTCCGGCAACGCTTCCGAAGTTACCTCCATCCTGATCATCTACGATTCCGCATTCGGTTCCAGAATCGGAAACAACGATGCTAAGCTGGACAAGATGCTGGACGACCTCGAACAGTGCTATGACATGGAAAAGAGAAAGACCCTCATCAAGGACACCCTCCAGTACATCTATGACATCCGCTACACCATGCCGTTCGCAGAAGTTGACACCATCTTCGGTATCAGAGACAACATCGAAGGCTGCAAGTTCAGCCCCTCCATCTCTCTCTGGGCTCTCGAAGCTTACAACTGGGTATGCTACGAAGACTAATATCTGCGTAGGATAGACGGAAAACTTAAGAAACATGAAACCGGCAGGCCGCAAGGTCTGCCGGTTTTTTCAATGCGGGGATGCTTTGGCGGCGGGCGCTGTGTTTCCCGGACCACCTTTGCTTTGCCTGCTCTGACCGTCTGGCCATGCTCTTTTATGTGAAATTGGCCTCTTTACATAAGGCCAAGCGGGTGATAAAATATTGCGGTTAACGGCGCTGTCTGAAGTAAAGACGGACTCTGCCGTACCCGGAGGACCATGGAACCCATCATCAAAGTCCAAAACTTAGTATTTGCGTACCCTTCCGACGAAGAGGACAAGACACCCGAACCAACCTTAAGAGGCATAGACCTGGAGATTGGGAAGGGTGAATTTGTCGCGGTCGTGGGGCCGAACGGCTCCGGCAAATCCACATTCGCCAAGTGCCTGAATGCCCTGCTGCTGCCGGATTCGGGGAAGGTCCTGGTGGACGGTCTGGATACCATGGACGAGGAGCAGATCTGGCAGATCCGCGAACGGGTCGGCATGGTGTTCCAGAATCCGGACAACCAGCTGGTAAGCTCGGTCGTGGAGGACGACGTGGCCTTTGGGCCTGCGAATCTGGGAGTTGAGCCCTCAAGGATCCGCGTGCTTGTGGATGATGCTCTTAAGGCTGTCAACATGTACGAAAACCGCATG
>JAEEYY010000221.1 GCA_016288355.1 Synergistes sp. | reverse complement strand
TGTACCATATGAACGTTGGCTTCCAGTAAATGCTTTCTGTAATGCCAACAAGTGCTTGATACGTGGGGATTGGATAGGAGCTTTTCTCTCCACCGACGCGTGTCAACGGATCGCTGAACAGAGCATATTCTCCCCAAAGACAGTATGTTATTGTATTGGGATAATTCATACATCCGCCTCCTTTTCCAAAGTGTCAAAGTTCAGTTACATAATGTAATCAGATGGGTCTATTGCAGTTCCGTAATCTACTCCATAACTGTCATTGTAAAAATGCTTATTCAATAGATAGAGTCCTGTTTCTTCGTAAAACTCAAGAGCGTTTTTCTCCATTAATTCTTTGAGCTTGTTTTGATAGAGGTTGACAGAGTACCGCTGAATCTGACGATACCATTGTTTCTTCCCGTCAGTAGATTGCGGTATTTCATAATTACGGACCTGTTCTTGAAACTCTGCGCCCTTGGCATAGGGAACTAGCACGCCGATCGTCTCTTGGTCTATGACATGGAATTTCTGTCCCGCCGTACGGAACGCCTGATGCAGTATGCCTTTATCTTCCCAGTTGTGCGAAGAAACGTATTCTAACGTTGCATTCTGATTGAGTGCTAAATAGTCAAAAAGAGTTTTTCTGTAAGTATCGGGATCAGGATAATCGAATTGTTTTTTTACTTCATACAGGTAGTAAATGTAGTAATTCTTGAGCGTTCCTTCTGTGAAATAATCATTTTCACCACTGATACGTAAATCTGCCAACACACGCTTCATTGACATCTGCATCTGTCCCAGTCCAGATATTGAGTTGGCGCCGTTTTCTGCATACTTGACAAGGTAAACATTTCCAAGTGTGACATATTTGTGCCGATTACAACGTCCAGCAGACTGAGCCAATCGATCGAGGCCAGTCAGAGAACGAATGACTGTATCAAAAGAAATGTCAACACCCGCTTCGATCAGGTTTGTGCTCACGCAGACTACGGGGAGGCGTTCGTTCAAACGCTTTTTGACTTTATCAAGTATTTCGACGATATGAGCGCCACACATATTCGTGCTGAGATGAAACACAGTTGTTTTATCCATCCCTTGTGCCAGCACAGAATCGTACACATCTCTGACGGCTTTTTTCGTGTTGAGGATAATGAGTACGCTTTGCACTCCATCATGCTCATTCAGGAGCTTTGTAATAAAAGTCCCAAGGCTTTCTGCATCAAACTCTTGATCTTCTGTCATATCAACTATTTTGACTCGTTCAAATACAGGAAAACGTTTTTTAACATCATGCACAAGGTCTGCAGGCTGAGACAGACGAAGCGGGCGTTTTACTGCCTCAAAAGTCGGCTGCGTAGCGGAACATAAAATGACAACACAGCCGCAAAAATCTGCTAGAAAATTCACAGCCACGTTGAACATGCTGATACATTTGACGGGAATGCTCTGAACTTCATCAAAAATAAGTACCGAATTGCACAGATGATGAGCACGGATCGCTGCTTGCCGTTGTCCTGCAAACAGGGCATTGAAAAACTGGACCTGACTTGTCAAAATGAATGGAATATCCCATCGTTCGGCATATTTAGCCCTCTGCGCTTCTTTCCAGGCTAAACTCGCCCTCTCCTTATCGCCCGATGCGTCCTCATCTTCCTTATCTCCGACCAGATTTGAATGAAATTCAAGTATTAAATCATCACGTTTCAATGCTTTTCGTAATTCCCGTGCCGTCTGGTCAAGAATTGTCGTAAATGGCGCAACATAATAAATATGATCTTTTGAGAATCTTTCTGCAAGATACAAAGCGCTTCTCGTCACCGTCAGTGTTTTTCCGCCTCCAGTAACGACGTTCAGACGATAAACGCCTGATTCATTAGCAAAAGTTTTAACATTTTGCAGACATTCATCTGAAATTTGCCGGCGCGCCCGCCCAATCTCGGAATCCTTAAATCCGGCGATGCGGCTATCAAGATTGGCTGCCATTTCCGTCCAGAGAGATGAAGCAGTCTTGTAAGTTTTTGTTTGCTCCTCGCGCTCCCAGGCAGCAGAGGCATACGAGTCATTATCGCGCAGGCTGGAATATAACATCCGTACCAAAAGCCCCATCAAAAAACTGCGTTTTTCTTTCATCCTGAGCTGTACGACCTGTCCGGTCTCCAGATAATGATCCCCTCTGCATTGTTCTGAAAAACGGGAAAAAAGAGCTTTAAATTCACTGCCTGCAGCGCGTATCAGCCTGATGATTTCTTCTTTGGCAGCTATTTGCTGAAAAAAGCGCTCGACTGCCTCCTTTTGATCATGGTCCAGTGGTTCAGCCAAACGTGATTTATACGAAGAAGTCGCATCTGGAGCAATCACATCCGAAAGCCCGCTGTGATGTCCCCAAATCACGAGTGCTGCCACTTCAGCCGTGTATCGCATCCAGTTATCGTCAGGAAATTCGTGCAGGATTTCATAGAGCATTTTCGCCCCGACTGGCGCATGAGGGATCTTTTCTTCCTTCTCGTCGCTAAACAAGTAATTTTGCCAGGCCGTGGAGGCTTTACCAACATCATGGACAAGCCCAACAAGACGCCCAAGTGAGGGCACTCCAAACACGCTGCTATCCTTTTCACAAAGTTCCGCAACTGTCGTCGCATGATCGACAAGCAGTTCTTTTCGTTCAAAGTCCTCCTCTGAAAAACGGGAGTAAATCATTCTTCCTCCTAAATGTAAAAGACTGAACAACAATCATTCCGTAAAATAACACAATGACTCTGCGTCCATGTTCAGAGAATGTCTCTGTTGATTGAATTTGATTTCATTGTAACATAAGCGTATATATAAAAACAACCTGTCACGACGATTTTACATGTGTGACAAGCTGTTCGTTTATCTGTCTTTGTTTCTTGATCTGGTGTTTAGATCAAGATCCCCCGTTTTTTCGCCTCGAACGTCAGCTCGTCTCGGAAGTCGGGGTGAGCGATGGCGATCAGGCGTTTGGCGCGCACCGAGAGGGGCTCGCCGCGCAGGTGGGCAAGACCGTATTCGGTGACGATGTAGTCCACGTCGTTCTTACTGGTGGTGACGCAGGCGCCGGGCGTGAGGATCGACTTGATCTTGCTGATGGTGCCGTTTTTGG
>JAEEYY010000002.1 GCA_016288355.1 Synergistes sp. | reverse complement strand
GCCGCCGGGGGTGGTCTCCGGGTTGCCGTACATGACGCCGATCTTCTCGCGCAGCTGGTTGATGAAGATGCAGACGCAGTTGGACTTGCTGATGACGCTGGTGAGCTTCCGCAGTCCCTGGGACATGAGCCTCGCCTGCATGCCCACGTGGGAGTCGCCCATCTCTCCCTCGATCTCGGCCTGGGTGGTCATGGCGGCCACCGAGTCGATGACGATGACGTCGATGGCGCCGCTGCGGGCCAGGGCTTCTGCGATCTCCAGGGCCTGTTCGCCGGTATCCGGCTGGGAGACCAGCAGGCTGTCCAGGTTCACGCCCAGATTGGCCATGTACACCGGGTCCAGGGCGTGTTCCACGTCGATGTAGGCGGCTTCGCCGCCCAGCTTCTGGGCTTCCGCCACCACGTGGAGGGCCACCGTGGTCTTGCCCGAGCTCTCCGGTCCGTAGATCTCCACGATCCTGCCCCTGGGAAGTCCCCCGATGCCGAGGGCGATGTCCAGCGAGAGGGATCCGGTGGAGATGGATTCGATGTTGAGGGTCGCGTCCTGACCCAGCTTCATGATGGTGCCTTTCCCGTACTGCTTCTCCAGCTGGGAAATGGCGGTCTCCAGTGCTTTCTGTCTGTCTGCCATGATGGGCTCCTGCTTTTCGATCGTATTGTTTGAACCTTTGTTCTGATGTAATGGTATCACCGAAGGGGCCGATTTGCAAGGAGATTTTGCCTTTTTCAGCCCTTTTCCGCCGAAAGACGGAGGAAATTGTCACACAAGTCCCGGACGCAGCATTCTTCGCACTTCGGCTTCCTCGCGACGCAGACGGCCCTGCCGTGCAGCACCATCCGATGGCAGTAGTCGTTGCTCTCCGCCGGGTCCAGCAGTTCCCGCAGCTGCCGCTCCACCACCGCCGGATCCTTGCTGTCGGTGAGGCCCAGCAGGCCGTTGATCCGGATGCAGTGGGTGTCGCAGACCACGGCGGGCTTGCCGTAGATGTCCCCCACGATGAGGTTGGCGGACTTCCTCCCCACCCCGGGGAAGGTGAGCAGCGTGTCCAGGTCGTCCGGGACGATGCCGCCGTACTCCTCCACCAGCTTGGTCATGGAGGCCTTGATGTCCCTGGCCTTGGTGGCTCCCAGGCCGCAGGGCTTCACGATCTCGTGGATCTCCTCGAAGGGGGCCTCCGCCAGCGCCTTCGCGGTCGGGAACTTCCCGAACAGAACCGGGGTCACCATGTCCACCCGGGCGTCGGTGCACTGGGCGGCCAGCCGGACGGCTACCATGAGCTGCCAGGCGTGCTCGTAGTCCAGGGTGCACTGGGCCACCGGGTATTCTTCCTTCAGTCTGGCGGTGATGAGCGCCGCCCGTTCCTTCTTCTCCATCCGATGCCTTCCGTTCCTTTTTTCTGACTGCTATTATGCGCCTTTTGAAGGCCAAACACAACAAAGGGAAGGCCGGCGAAGTTGTAATGGAAATGACGGAAAGGTATAATGGAACTACTATCTTTTTCAGGTGGCGTGAGATGAACAATTCCCCTCTGGCGGCCCTTCTCCGGCCGGAAACATTGGACGAGGTCTTCGGCCAGCAGCAGCTGCTGGCGAGAGGCCAGGTCTTCCGCGAGGCCATCGAGAACGGCAGGATCCCCAACATGATCTTCTACGGCCCCTCCGGCGTGGGGAAGACCACGGTGGCCAACATCATCGCCAAGCGCAGCCACATGCAGCTGTACCGGCTCAACGCCACCTCCGCCAGCATTCAGGACATCAAGAACGCCATCGAGGACGCCGGCACCCTGCTGGGCATCAACGGGGTGCTGATCTACCTGGATGAGATCCAGTACTTCAACAAGAAACAGCAGCAGTCGCTGCTGGAGGTGGTGGAGAACGGGGACGTGACCCT
The DNA here is from genome assembly GCA_016288355.1 of Synergistes sp. Lineage (GTDB taxonomy): Bacteria > Synergistota > Synergistia > Synergistales > Synergistaceae > Synergistes. Next base: position 1,115 of record JAEEYY010000002.1, on the reverse strand, counting down.
GATCGCTTCCACCACCGAGAACCCCTATTTCTACGTATACAAGGCGCTTCTCAGCCGCTGCACCGTCTTCGAGTTCCACGCCCTGAAATGGCAGGACGTGCTGCAGGCGGTGGAGCGGGCCTTCCGCCTGCTGGGGGAACAGCAGGGCGTCGTCTACGACGTGGCGGAGGACGCGAAGGAATGGCTGGCCCAGTCCGCCGGCGGCGACGTGCGCAAGGCGCTGAACGCCATCGACTTCCTGGACGTGGCCATCAACCCGGTGGACGGGGTCAAGAAGGTGACGCTGGACCAGGTGAAGCAGGTGACCGCCCTGAGCTACGGCACCTACGACCGGGACTCGGACGAGCACTTCGATCTGGCCAGCGCCCTGATGAAATCGCTGCGGGGCAGCGACCCGGACGCGGCGCTGCACTACCTGGCCCGGTTCCTGGAGGCGGGAGACATCATCACCCCGGCAAGAAGGCTGCTCTGCTCCGCCTGCGAGGACATCGGCCTCGCCCATCCCCAGGCCATCGCCGTGGTGAACGCCTGCGTGCAGGCGGCGGAACGGCTGGGGCTCCCGGAAGCCCAGCTGCCTCTGGCGGAGGCCGCCATCTACCTGGCCACCCTGCCCAAGTCCAACGCCGGCGTAATGGCCATCGGGGCGGCCCGGGCCGATGTGCAGAAGGGGCTGGGAAAGGGGTTCCCGAGAAGCCTGCAGAACGTCCACTACGACTCCGCCGAGGTGGAGGAGAAGGGGCAGAACTACCTCTATCCCCACGACTTCCCCGGCCACTGGGTGGAACAGCAGTACCTGCCGGAGGAACTGAAGGACCGCAGATACTACGTCCCCCAGGACAACAAAACGGAACAGGCCGCGAAGCAGTACTGGGACAAGATCAAGGAAAAGTGAATGAAACGCACGAAAGCGGCTGCGACGCAGCCGCTTTTGGATTCCATATTTACCTTGCCGTCGACAGATACGCTTCCGCCAGCGCTTCCTTCTCCCCGTGGGTGAGCTTCTTCAGCGCGGCTTCCCTCTTCATCGCGGCGCGCCGGCTCCCGCACTCCTCGGCGTAGACCAGTTTCACCGGCCTCCTGGCCCGGGTGTACTTCGCTCCCCTGCCGGCGTCGTG
>JAEEYY010000220.1 GCA_016288355.1 Synergistes sp. | reverse complement strand
GTAGAACTGATACGCAACGCAAAGCGTGCGGGACTCGATGTTACCTGCGATACGACTTTCCATCACCTTACGCTTAACGAAAACGCGGTCATAGCCAGCGGCTATAATTCACGCTTCAAGGTCAACCCGCCGCTTCGTTCGGTAAACGACCAGAAGGCTCTCTGGGAAGGCCTTGCGGACGGCACGATAGATGCGATAGTCACGGACCACGCGCCGTGGCACCTTGATGAAAAAGACGAGCCCTTCCAGGAGGCTCCGTTCGGCATAGCCTCTCTTGAGTGTGCGGCAGCCGTTCTGCTTGACTACCGTGCGCGCAGCTACCCGGAAGTCCCCCTGCAGCTCATATTTAAGAAGATGACGTCCGGCCCGGCTGCTCTGCTTCCGGAGAAATGGCAGCAGCTTGGCAGTATCCGCGAAGGGGCGCCGGCGGATCTCACCGTTATTGACGAAGACAGAACGAAGATAGTCGACTGCAAGACATGGAAGAGCAAGGCCCGCTGCTGCCCGTGGGAAGGGACTGCGCTCACAGGCTGGCCTGTCATGACCTTCGTCGGCGGCGAAAAGATATGGCAGGATGACGAAGAAATATAAGCGCGGCGCAAAAAATATCATATAACAGGTTATAATAATAAAAGACTCGATAGCACAACTGAAAACGGTTGTGCTATTGTCTTATGGAGGATGAATATGAACGGCAGAAAATGCAGGCTGATAGTTGCACTCGACGTCCCGACTCCTGACGGCGCCAGGAGTTTTCTCGACAGGCTCGAAGGAGCGACAGAGTATATAAAGATAGGTCCGCGCCTCTATGCGATGGGAGGCGTTCCTTTCGTGCGCGAACTTATTGCGCGCGGCTGCAGCGTTTTTCTTGACCTGAAGCTTCACGATATCCCGAATACCGTTGCCTCGGCTGTTGAGCCTCTTTCGGAACTCGGGCTCTGGGCCCTTACGCTGCATACCTCAGGAGGCTATGAGATGATGGCGCGCAGCGTTGCGGCAAGGGACAGAACAGGAAGCAAAACAAACCTGCTGGGCATAACCGTGCTGACGAGTCTCGGCGGTGAGCTGTGGTCCGACGTGCACCCCGGCTGCGATATGAAAGAGGCCCTTTCTTCGCGTGCGGAAACTGCGGAACGTGCGGGCCTTGACGGGATAGTATGTTCGCCTCTTGACCTGGAGCTGCTTAAAGGAAAAGCCGGCAGGCTGATGCGGGTAGTGCCCGGCATCCGCGCAAAAAAGGTCTCGACAGAGGACCAGACAAGAGTGGCTACGGCAAAAGATGCGGCTGCCGCAGGGGCGTCGTATATAGTCGTGGGGCGGCCGATTCTCGAAGCGCCCGATCCTGTGGCCGCGGCAAAAAGAATCATATCGGAACTTGAGGAGGTCTCTCAATGACAGCTTGTTCATGCTCAAATGAAGTATCGGAAAAGATCCTTAAAATGATGGCAGAAAGCGGCGCTCACCTTACCGGACATTTTAAGCTCACTTCCGGTCTGCACAGCGATAATTACATGCAGTGCGCGCTTATGCTGCGCTATCCTAAATATGCCGCTTACGCCGGAGCAGAGCTGGCAAAGCTCCTTGAGCCCTACAAGCCTGAATTTATTCTTTCCCCGGCGCTGGGAGGGCTGATAATCGGACACGAAGTAGCCAGGGCTCTTGATGTGCCTTTCCTTTTCACCGAGCGCGTCGACGGCGAGATGCGCCTCAAAAGATTCCCTCACCCCGGCGCGCTTCGCTTCGCGCTGGTGGAAGACGTCTGCACCACGGGAAAATCGTCGCGTGAAGCAGCCCGTATCCTGGCCGACGGCGGCGCAGTGTGGGCGGCTTCCGGCTGCATAGTCGACAGACGAGCTGCAGACTGCATGCCGGAATGGGATCTCAAATCGCTTGTAAAGGTCTGTTTTGCCAATTACAGTCCTGAAGATTGTCCGCTCTGCAGGGAAGGGCTGCCCCTTGTAAAGCCGGGAAGCAGACCTGACGCGAAATAAATGGCGAAAGAAAGACGGGCCGGGCGCCTGCTCTTTGCTCTGCGCTCCACCCTTCTCATTACCATAATAGCCCTTTTGGCGGGCAGCTGCTCTGCCGCACAGCCGCAGATCAGAGTCGCCGTCACCTCTCCGTGGCTTTTGGAGGTCGCCTCCTTTATTGGAGGAAGGCAGGCTTCGGTACGTTCGCTTTCGCGCTGGACGACGTCAGGGGCGGAAGTTCCAGCGGCACGTCCGAGGGCAGGGGAGATCATAATCGCGTTTGACATGCGCGAGGCGGCAAAACTGAAGATAAGCGCCAGCAATAAGAAGCTCAGCGTCCTTTATCCCAAGCTGGCGCTTGATGAAGACGAAAGACGCGCAGCATTCTTTGATCCGGCTATGCTGCCGTCGGTGGCGCAGGAGACGATGAAGATAATAGCGGGCGCCGACGGGAAAAATTATTCGTATTATCAGCGGCGGCTCGCCGAATTCCAGTCGCGGATCGACAGTACTATGGGAGCAGGCCGTCATATGCTTGCCGGCGCGCGTATACTTGACCTTACCGGGGCTCAGGGCATATGGGTGAGATCTTCCGTTACCGGCGTGGTACGCCCGCCTGACTCTGTATGGAAAGAATGGCTGAACGGCGGCAGCGCCGCTCTTAAAGCGGCGCTTGACGAGGCTGCCCGCCGCGGATGGCTTCTGCTGCTTGACCCGTGGACTCCGGCTGTTATCCGCTCGGCTGCTGTCCGCTATCCGAACCGGCTGACTCTCGTGCCGCCGCACAATAACATTGATTATTTTGTATTTCTGCATGATATATTCACGCAGATAGACAATAAACTCAAAGCTGCGAATGTGAAGGCGGCGCCGGCTAAGGGCAAAAAACGTCCTTAAAAGTCCGTTGCGGAAAATAACCCAATACATATTGCGCAGAATCATGTAAAATACTATTATCTGCGGCCATATGCAGCCGCATTGCTCTAACTCGCCGAAATGAGGGATCGCTGTGGCATTTATTATAAAGATCAAAAAAGTATGCGCTGCTGCGGCCGTAGCTGTCTTCTGTATCGCCGCTGCGTGCGGAGGCGCTTTTGCCGTTGAAGTCAGAAATTCGCTTTCTGCCGATGACATACGATATGACACCAACACGGGAGATGCGTTTGCGAAGGGCAACGTCGTCATCATCAAAGGCAAATCCGTTATTAAAGGCAACGAGGCTGACGGCAATACAGAAAAAGAAATACTCCGCGTCCGCGGGAATGTAGACGGTAAATTTCCAGAGGAAGGAATAACGCTGAAAGCCGACCGTGCTTCATGGATGGGCGCCAGCTCCAAAAAATCCGAAGGCTTCTTTGAGGCGCAGGGAAGCGTTAAGCTGACACGAGCACCTAAAGACAGGCTCAGCGCCGAATACGTGCGCTGGGAGATGGGGACGACAAACTACTGGGCCAAGGGCAATGTCGACGGACTGCTTGACAACAGGATAATAGACTCGGATGAGTTTACGAGGATAAACGACAAATTCTGGGCGCGCGGCGTGCGCCGCTATGAGGATAAGAAAGAAAAGTTCTCTCTTGCAGCAAAGACTGTCGAAGGACGTATCGGCAAAGATCCCAAGACCGGCGAAGACGTAATGACAGAGATGACGGCCGATAAAAGCGTGGTATTCCACTATGTGGATAACGAGGGCAAGAAAACAAAGATCACCGGGAATAAGGCAGTCTATTCAAAAGCCCGCGGAACAGTTGTCGTATCCGGCAACACAAAGGCTGTCCGCAGCGACGGCAAGACCGTGACGGCCGACACCATGGTGATGCATGAAGACACCAGACTTGTAGAGGCAAAAGGCAATTCAAGAATAGTATTCTTTACGGAAGAAAAAGAAAAGAAGCCTGAGCCTGAAGCAGAAAAAAAGGAAGAGAAACCCTCAAAGCCCGCCAGGAAGGAGACCCCTCCGGAAACCGAGGAGGAGACCAGATCTGTGCGCCCGGATGACCAGCATATCTCTGACGAAGAGGAAGATTGGGTGAATCATTGATATCATGATGCAGAACGACGAAGAAAAGAAAACGGTGCTGCGCGCGGAAAAGCTGGTAAAATCATTCTCCGGCCGCCGGGTAGTCGATGAAGTCAGCCTTGAGATAAAAAGCGGCGAGATACTGGGACTGCTCGGGCCTAACGGCGCCGGAAAAAGCACCACCTTCTATATGATAGTCGGACGCATAATACCGGAAAGCGGCAGCGTGACGCTCGGCGGCGTTTCCCTTGCCGGTCTGCCGATGTACCGCAGGGCCAGGGCCGGTATAGGCTATCTGCCGCAGGAGCCCTCGGTATTCCGCAGTCTTACGGTGCGCCAGAACCTTGATCTCGTGCTTGAGGAATCAGGTATGGGACGGGACGAGCGCGGCGAAAAGATATCATATCTGCTCAAAGAGTACGGGCTCTCCCACCTTGAAGACACAAAGGCGCAGTCTCTTTCCGGAGGCGAGCGCAGACGTGTCGAGATCGCGCGCTGCCTTGCTATCGAGCCTCTTTTTATACTTCTTGACGAACCTTTCAGCGGCATAGACCCGATAGCAGTCGCGGATCTTCAGTCGATAATACGCGACCTCAAAGAACGCGGCTACGGTATACTTCTGACGGACCATAATGTCCGCGAGACCCTTACGATAACGGACAGAGCGTGCCTTATATATGAAGGCAAAGTGTTCCTTGAGGGCAAGCCTGATTATATAACCGAAAACAAGGACGCCAGAAAGTTCTACCTCGGCAAAGACTTTACCTGGTAATGAAAGAAGAGATCAGCAGCGCCTGCGGGCCTGAAAACACGGCGCAGGAAAACAGCAAGCGTCCGGATGCTTTAACCGGCTGCGCAGATCCCTCTTTGCGCGAAGCGCAAAGCGAAAAGAGTGCCACAGAGAGCAAGCGTCCCGATGCTTTGTCGGGCATGGTCACGCATGCAATGCGAATGATGGCGGGGACGCTGCTGAGCCGTGTGCTGGGCCTTATACGCGAGATGCTGACGGCGGCGCTTTTCGGCGCAACGCGCCAGCTGGACGCCTTTTTTGTAGCCTATACGATAGCAAATCTCGCACGTCAGCTGCTGGCGGAAGGAGCTCTTTCCGCGTCCTTTGTCCCTGTATTTTCACGCGTCCTTGAAACAGAAGGAAATGTCAGGGCGCGAAAACTTGCAAATGAAGCAGTCAGCGTTCTTATGTGCGGCTGCGCTTTGGTTATAATCGCCGGCATTCTGTTTTCTCCCGTCATAGTAGGCATAATAGCCCCCGGTTTTGCTCCGGACGAGAAAGCGCTTGCCGTTGCACTTTCGCGCGCGATGTTCCCGTTCCTTTTGCTTGTTTCCGCGGCGGCTCTTGCGATGGGCGTGCTAAACAGTATGGGCTGTTTCTTTATACCGTCGATAGCCCCGGCTCTGAGCAACCTTGCTTATATCCTTTTCCTGCTTGCCTCAAGAAGACACCTTTCCGTCTGGAACCTCGCCATGGCAGTTCTGCTCGGAGGCTTCTGCCATATGATGCTGCAGGTGATATGGTGCAGCAGACTTAAGATGCCGCTGCGCCCTGTGATGCCAAGGCGGGATGATACACAGCTCCGCAGCATGATGGCGCTCTTTCTGCCCTATGCAGCGGGGCTTTCGCTGAACCAGCTTAATCCGGTGATCAGCAGGATGCTCGGTTCATTTCTCTCTGCCGGATCAATATCCGTTCTTACCTATGCCGACCGTGTGCTGCAGCTGCCTCTTGGGCTGTTCGTGATCACGATATCCCAGGCGGTGCTTCCGATGCTCTCACGCCAGAATCCGGAAAATACAGCTGAATTCCGTGATTTTGCGCGGGATGCTATACGCTTTAACCTCTTTGTTATTCTGCCCGTCACGGTGGGGCTTGCGATAGTATCCAAAGAAGTCGTGCATATACTGTTCTATCGCGGCGCATTTTCGGAATGGGCATGGGGCGCTACGGCCACCGCGCTCTCGCTCTATGCTCTCGGGCTTCCGGGCATGGCAAGCAACACAGTCATAATGCGGGCTATATACGCAAGGCGGCTGCCGCGGGCGGCGATCATGGTCACAGGAGTGACTGTATGTGTAAACCTTGCCGCAAGCCTGCTGCTGATGCGCAAATTAGGCTATGCCGGCCTTGCGCTGGCGGGTTCGTCTGCATTCACCGCGGCTGCGCTATTTGCCGCTTACCTGCTTGCGCGCGATATCGGAGAAAAGCTTTCGATACTGGAAACAAAATGGCTCGCAAGGATATTGCCCCCTCTGCTTCTTATGGGAGGCTTTCTGCTTGCGCTGAAGTATTTATTCCCGTATCCGGTGAATTCAGGCATGCTGCGGCGCCTTTCATGGCTTGCTGTATCGGTTGCCGGCAGTATCATCGTATACGGCGTTTCTACGATAGCCACGCACTGCTCGGAATGGCAGTGGATAAAAGGCGCGCTTGCAGGAAAGCGCCGCTGAAAGCCGTTGTGCTATTATATCCGTTAAGCTTGCGTCTGCCGGAGCGGACATCTGAAGGAGGAGCATTTTGATAATGAAGAGGATCATCTGCCTGATCATTGCGCTGACAGCATTATTTTTGACCCCTTGCACTGTTTTTGCGGACCGTAACGACGGTGCCGCTCCCGTTATCGCCACCGTGCCCGGCCTGATAGACGAAAGGCAGACCGACATCTGGGTCGAGGGAGAGCGTCTCGGCGAGATAGTGATCGGTGCGCGAGGCATGCTGCATATAATCTATGTCGACGAGGCTATGGCGAAGGCGCTGCGTTCCGACGTCACCGTACCCGTGCCGGTATTTGATCTGGCACAATACTACGGCTCTGAAGCCTCACGCGGGAAGAAGTTTTTTATTGCGCATGTCGACGTCTATAAGCCATGGAATTTCGACTATAAAGAAGTTTTTGTAGGGAAACATCATCTTCAGAAGGAAGATATACTTTCATCAAGCATGAATAACCCGTTTGGGGAGCTCCCCTCAAAGTCGGACGGCTACTTTGCCTTTGCGGTCCCGGCTTCGGGGCTCAAAGCCGGCGATGAGATAAGAATAGGTTACGGAGATTACAGCGAGACATGGAAAGTCATGAAGTAGAAGAGCGCACCAAAGCGAAGCATGTCTACAGATGCGCGGACTGCGGCCTGGTGTTTGAATGTGATGATCATGCCGAAAAGTGTCCGAACTGCCGCTGCCGTGTCCTGATTCACGAAAAGGGCGAAGCAAGACGCAGCGGCGGAAAATGCTGCAGCGGCAGCTGTGCCGGATGCGGAGGCTGCTCGCACTGATGCCTTGTAAAAAAGATTTTATTACGCTTGCAATAGAAACAAGCTGCGATGATACCGCGGCAGCCGTTGTAAAAGGCATGCACGGGATCCTTGCAGACAAAATATCCAGCCAGATAGAATCCCACAGTATATACGGCGGCGTTGTGCCGGAGCTTGCATCGCGGATGCATCAGGAGGCCATGCTTCCGCTTCTTGAAAGCGCTCTTGAAGAAGCCGGCATAAAAGACCCGGCGGCGGAGCTGAGCCTTGTCGCGGTAACATCCGGCCCCGGGCTCATAGGTTCGCTGATGGTCGGGGTCATGACGGCAAAGGCGCTCTCACAGGGCTGGGGGCTTCCTCTTATAGGGGTAAACCACCTGGAGGGGCATATATTCGCGAACGCCGCGGTTTCTGAAGAACTTGTTCCCCCCTTTATATCCCTTATCGTATCCGGAGGACATACAGAGGTCGTGCTCGTGCGCGAATTCGGCAATTACGAGCTTCTCGGCACGACGCGCGACGACGCGGCAGGAGAAGCCTATGACAAGGTATCAAAGCTGCTGGGGCTGGGTTATCCCGGAGGCCCGGTCATAGACAGGCTGGCGTCAGAAGGCGACCCCCTTTCTTTTGCTTTCCCGGTCCCCCTTTCATCGACAGACAAAGTGGAATTCAGCTTCAGCGGGCTTAAGACTGCGGTAGCGGCCGCTATAGAAAAAGAGAACAGGGCCGGCAGAAAGCTCCGGGCCTCAGATATCTGCGCTTCGTTTCAGCGTGCGGCCGTGGAGAGCCTTATGGGGAAGACAGACATAGCGCTGCGCCGCACCGGCGTAAAGCGGCTTGCGGTCTCGGGCGGCGTGGCCGCCAATTCCGCTCTGCGCGCAGCTTTGGAAAGATACGCGAACGATAAAGGCATACGCCTGTTTCTTCCTCCGCGCCGCATCTGCACGGACAACGCGGTGATGATAGCGGCGGCGGGATACAGTTCATATATGCGGGGAAACGTTTCGGACCTGAGCCTAGCCCCCGATCCGTCCTGGAGCATTTGGTAAGGGCCTGAAAAACAGACAGATATCAGCCGCCGCAGGCGGGTCATTCCGGCACAGCCTTTTGGCGCTGATGCGCAAAAACTGCGGCAGTCCTGTTTATCAGCGAAAGATTTATTAAAGTCAAATATTT
>JAEEYY010000024.1 GCA_016288355.1 Synergistes sp. | reverse complement strand
CTGTCAAGGTCGGCAAGGGTCATATCCGCCTTTACGATCTCCTGGGCGGTTATATTGAGTCCCTGCGGGTCGACCGCCTGCGGATCGGCGTTCATCTCCTGCGCCTTTTCTTCTTTCTCGTTTCTTTCCTCTGTGACATTGAATGTCAGTGTCTTTGGCTCTGCTGCACCTCCATCGTTCTGCGCGCGTACGGTGACCTTTGCGCCGTCGCCCGCAGCGTTCGGGGTAATAGTGAACGTGGTGCTGTTGCCTGACTTCGGGTCACTGCATGTCAGCGCGCCGTCTGCCTCGATCGTCCATGTGACGCCTTCGCCTGTTGCGGCAGCTGTTGCGGTGTAGCTGCGGCCGAGGACCATAGCGCCGCCGCTTGCGCCTTCCACTGTGAAGGAGGTTATCACGGGCGGCGTGACCTGGGGCGGCGCCGGCGGATTAACATTGCCGGGGTTCACCGCGCCGAGCTCGGGGGCGGCGGCAGCGCGCGCCCGGCTGGTCAGGTCTGTGCTGAGAAGATCCTGTTCAACCTCGTACCCGCCGGCGATACTGGACAAAGACTTGCCGGTGAGGGAGTCGCTGGCGTTTTCCAGCTTGATGCCGCTGGTCTGTACCACCTCGACCGAGTGCTTGTTGGGACGTGTATACGTGACCCTGACGGCTGTTCCGCCGGAGATGGGCCTGCAGCCCTGGTTATTTATAAGCGCGCAGTTATTATTTTGAAAAACAATTTCGGGAGTCAGGAAACTTGATGAGACCGCGCAGCTGTCAAATGTGACCGGCGGCTCGTCAGGCTCGTAAGATGTCCATGGTTTGTAAGCAGTATCACCGTCATGCCATATGACGCAGTTGACAAAGCGTTCGGTGACTTCATCGTAGACGATCTCCGCTCCCTCGTTCGCCTTGTTGTACGCCAGTGTGCAGTGGATGAAAGTCAGCTTCTGGTCTCGCTGGCCATTCACGTAGTAAGCGCCGCCCTTTCCCTTAGGGTAATATTCCTCGCTGCCGAGACGGACGGCGCTGTTGCCGGTGAAGAGACAGTTGATAAGAGTGGAGTTCCCGCCTTCGTATGAGAAATTAATCCCGCCGCCATACTCGCAGTTTTCGCCGCCGTTATCAACAAATGCGCAGTTTATGAAGAGAGCCTTCGACAAGCAGTTGACCGCTCCGCCCGACAGATTTTTACCAGATAGATCTTCCTCGATTATTTTGTTGCCCGTGAAGTCGCAGTCCTTTACCGTCACATTTTCGCATGCGGTCGAGATGCCCAGCGCAACGCCGGTGTCGCCCGTGTTGTTTTTAAACTCGCAGCCCTGCAGCACAGCCCCGGGCACGTTGTCAAGATACACGCCGGCAGTGCGGCCTTCGTTTCTGTTGTTCGTGAATGAGCAGTCTGTCAGCACGGCGCTGCCGCCGCCGAAATAGGCTGCGCCGTCGTCGCGGATCGTGTAGTTGCTTCCCGGCGTCGACCTGTTGACATTGCCTGTGAAGGAGCAATTCGTCAGCGCAGCCTTGCCGTAGGAACAAAAACCGGCGCCGTCGCCGGCCACGGCGGTGTTGTCGGTGAAATCGCAGTCTGTAAGCGTTATCGTACAGCTGTCGTTAACGTATACGGCGCCGGCTGCGAAGCTGTATTGGGATTCGCAGCTGTCATAGTTGTTTCTGAAGACGCAGCCTGTGACTGTCACATTGGCGCCGCTGTTGGCGTACACTGCGGCTCCGTACTGCGCCCTGCCGTTCTGTACAATAATGTCCCGGAGCGTGACTTCAGCGCCTCTTATCGTAAGTACGGTGCCGTTGCCTCCTCCGTCCAGTACCGGCCTGGTCCTGCTGTCGCCTGCGAGCTCCACGGGACGCGCCACCGTGAATTGGCCGCTGTAGGTCCCCGGCGCGATGTTGATGGTGTCAAACAGCCCGTTTGCCAAAGCGCTTGCAAGTTCCGCCGCGTTGGTTACTGTGGTCTGCTCCGCCCATGCCGGGACCGCAAGCAGCGCCGCCAGCAAAACCATTGCCAAAATACGTTTCATGATAAAAGCCTCCTTAGTAAGTTGCTTTCTGGCACAACATCAACAGCCATCCGGGAAGAGAATGTTCTTCCAAATAAATGGCTGATATCCTGCTGTAAAAATTATTGATATATGAATAAGTGAACGGTATCTGTTATGCGCCTTCTTATCTGTTGCAAAAGCCGTATTTCAGTTAAATATTCGTCGCTGCTGCAAATACCGCTGCGAGGAACACTTACATTAAATCGTTATCATTTTAATATTACTCTTTTTTAGAAACTTTAACAAGTGGAATAATATATAGCGCGCTGCTGCGTTGTTTAAGAATGCGCCCCCGGTTTCCGGCGCGCCGAAAGTGCATAAACGGCTCCCAGCTATGGACGGATTTTTACAGAAGAATCAAATAAGTTAAAAGATATCGAAAAAGCGGAGTTTCTGCGGCAGCAGAGCTGCGCACATCATAGAACCGGGTTATTCATTGTACAAAACAGCGGCCATAGCATAAAATATACTACAGCTTAAAGGCAGACGGCTTGTGCTGTACATCCGTTGCTGCAGCATGCACCGGAGAAGTCTGCCGCTGTTAACATGCTTCGGAGGTGCTTACGTGCAGAATGACGGCAGGGCCGCGGGCAGCGCGGCAGATGAGATAAATGAGCTGAAATGGAACTTTCGCGTGCTCGGCATGACGTGCGCTACATGCTCGCGCATCGTGGAAAGAGCGCTGAAGAAGACCGAAGGGGTATCTTTCGCCTCCGTTAACCTTGCCACCGACAGCGCGTTCGTTGTTACGTCGCCGGACGTTACGATGGAAAAACTCGAAGAAGCCGTAAAAAATGCCGGCTACGAAGTGGCAAGGGATGTCCCCGAGGATTTTGACGAGATGCGCTACCGGGAGGCAAGAAGGAACCTGGCAGAGATCCTGATGATCGGCCTACCTCTTTCCTTCCTGATGTATCTTCATATGTTCTTCGGTTTTCACTGGTCATGGTACCGGCCGCTTGAGATAGTCCTGGGAGCGGCCGCGCTTTTCCGCTGCGGCCGCAGGACGCTGCGCGGAGCATGGATAGCGCTTTCCCATAAGCACACTAACATGGATACTCTTATCGCGCTTTCGTCAGCGGCCTCGTGGCTCACCGCGATACTAAACTATGCGGGAGCGGATATACCTTCGTTCGGCGCCGTGGGCGTCATGATAATGATGCTGCACCTTATCGGGCGTTATATAGAGTCACGTCTTCGCGACAAGGCTGCCAAGCAGGTAAAAACGCTGCTTACGCTGCAGCCGCGCGAAGCAAGGGTAATAACGGACGG
>JAEEYY010000219.1 GCA_016288355.1 Synergistes sp. | reverse complement strand
GCACTGATGACTGCGCCTCCCTGTGCTTTAAAGAACTGAACACCGTAACTGACGGCAGGTGTTGGGACAACACCAAGCAAAATGACATCTGCTCCGGCAGACATCATCCCAGCGGCAAGAGCAGACTCAAGCATTTTCCCAGAGCGACGTGTGTCACGTCCAACGACGATCTTGGGCCTTCTCATACCGCGCTCTACCAAAAACATCACATACGCACGTCCGAGACGCAATGCCATCTCAGGGGTCATAGAGCCACTGTTGGCAATATCTCTCACGCCGTCTGTACCAAACAGACAACGAGAACGATGTGAATCAGACTTTTTCGTTTCCATAAGTACCCGCTCCTCCAGCATTATAGGCAAATCTACTCGGATGCACGCTTTATTTCCGCCATGCTATCAGCGTCAAAGATAACTTCAACGCCAGGGATATCTTTTTTCTCAACATAAACGGGGACGACGGCCTGCGGTGTCACAATACCCGAAACATCAACGTATGCCCTCAAGCCCAAAGTGTCAGCATTCAGATCTTTCATCGATTCTGCGTCACCTTCAACGGAAACAGAGATTGTCGAGGGGCTAACGAACCAATTCGCGTTTTCTTCCGCTCCTCGTACAAGAACAGGGATCTCTGTAAACTCTCGCTGAATACGCTGGCTTTCGACTTCGATTCTCACAGTCACTTTCGACGCAGCGCCAAGCGCAATTCCTTGCGGAATACCTGTAAGTGTCGTCTCTATGGTCGTTGATTTCCTAATCTGAGAAAGGTCGATCGGCTCAGTGTAAAGCTGCTTAAGAATACCCAAGCGCCCACTATAAGTCACCGTCGCTGGCTCTGTCTCCATTCTGACAAGACGCAGATAAGGCCGCAATGTTCCGCGTGTTTTAACGACAATGGGTATTTGCACTGTTGGCCGCGACTTGGGGTTCAACGCTGCCTCAACCGTAACCTCAGCAGGAGTATAGACATATGACACACCGCTTGGCACGTGGACACGCGCTTTAATAATCCTGCCGCCGCGAAGTTGCTCCAGCGTCGGACAGACGTACGCTTCAAATACGGTAGCGAGCTCGTCCTCCCTGCCACGGGCAACAACAGTGTCAGGAGAAACAGTTACGTTGATGAGTTCATAATTGCCCGGCATGTTTTCAGGCGGCTGTACTTTAACTGTCAACGTTTTTTCAATTTCGCGAGCCAGCACAACTTCTACATTTGCAGGGGCGAGCTGATTCAGTTTCATACGTGAAGGCGTATGAAACAAAACACGTTGCATATGTGTTCCGGCGCCAACGCCTTTCAGATCTATCTGCGCTGTAAGGTTTTGATTTTCAAGAGCATTAACGGCTCTCCGCCTGCCGGTAAGCGTAACGGACACGGTCTGCACTTTTCTGTAAGCATTCAGACCTGCAGGTGGATTGGAGATGAGAAGAGGAATCTCGAAAGTTTTCGCTATTTCTTCGTTACGATTGCCGACAACTAAAAACCACATGCTCAAAGCAAGCGCAAAAGAGACAAACCAGAGAAAACTTTTAGATGATAGTCTGCCGCTGATCTGTTTCCATTTGAACTTCATGTGTCTAACTCCTTCTCGCTTCCCAACGCCAACAGCTCTTCTTTCAGATTATCAAGGAATCCCTGTTCCTTCCCCTGATCAGAGAAATAATGAACGAGGTATTTTCTCAGCTGCGCTTCTTTGAGATCGCTCGAAATCCTTCCGTTGATCGCCAGAGAGATCTCACCGCGCTCCTCTGAGACAATCAGAGAAACGGCATCAGACACTTCCGTCACGCCGATCGCTGCTCTGTGCCGGGTCCCCAGCCAGCGCGAAAGATCGGCGTTTTCCGTCAACGGAAGATAACAGCCAGCTGCAAGAATCCGCTCTCCGTCGATGATCATAGCTCCGTCATGGAGTGGATTATTTGGCCAGAAAACAGAAATCAGCAGTTCATTCGTTATATCAGCATCGAGAAGAACGGCATTACGCCAGTAGTCTTTCAGTCCCGTTTCCCTCTGAAGGACGATCAGCGCACCGATTTTATGTGCACAGCAGTACATCAAGCCTGCACACATTTCGTCAGCGATTTCTTCAGCTCTCTTCCGAACTTTCGTTTGTCTCCACATACTGCCGCGTCCCAATTCTTCCAGAATACGCCTCAGTTCAGGCTGAAAGATAATCGGGATGATGAAGAGCAACGCACTGAAAAGTCGCGAAAGGAGCCATTCAAAAGTATCCAGATTAAGCCACCGTGCCAGCGTCCACAGCAACGCCAGGACAAACAGTCCCTTAACAAGCTGAATCGCCCGTGTTCCGGCTAAAAGCGAAAGGGTTTTATAGATGATAAACGTGACAAGGGCGATGTCAAGCGCGTCCTGCCAACGGAAAAAACTGAGAATATCGATCAACAAAACCATTTCCCCCTTACATAGGACCGCGGTAGAATCTCAGTTCACATAAACTTATCACAGAAAGATCGTGAAAATCTCAGTTTTTTGTCGTTTTGCTCCTCTAAATCACGCGGTTTCTCGATCGTTTTTTCTAGTCTGAAGTTCAAGCGCTTAATTGCGCTTCACCACGTCCAAAGACCTCATCCAGATCATCTTCAAGGGCCTTTGAAGGCGAAATACGTATATGATCGAAGACTACAGCGGCCGTTTCTGTTTCGCTTGCGACCTTTAGGATCACGGTTCGATCACCGCGATGGTTCTTCAGGACGGTAATAAACTTTTTCTGCGACGCCTCTTTCAGTGCCTCATACGAAACTGCGATCTCAATATAATTCTTTTCCGCTTCACTGTCTTCGAGTAAAACTATATCAGACGCAATAACTGAGCCATCACCTCGTTCATCTGGACGGCCGGTAATGAGGTATGGTTTGCCAGTGAATAAAAGCGGTTTGATTTCTCCCCACGACTTTCCGTTTCGAGCTCTTGCAAAACAGACGACTTTGATTTCCCTTTCGCCGTCGTCAAAGGCCAGGATCCCCATCGGCTCACCGCGTTTTGTCAATTTTTCCTGGTAATTTGAGAGCAATGCAGCAAAGGTAGGGGCAACTCGCTCATTTCGCCAATAAGGGAGGTCGCCTATATGCGCGTTGGATTTCCGCTCAGCAAGACTCCTGTAGCGGTCAAAGGGATGGCCGGAAATAAACATGCCCATCGATTCTTTTTCAAACTCCAGCTTTTGAACCATGTCAAAATCTTCTACCTCAGCCAAAGTCGGATGTTCTTCGCTGAGCATATCATCGCCGAACAGCGATCCCTGATCTCCCTGCGTATCCTGTTTCTGCGCGAATTCAAACATATCTGTCAATGACGACATAAGCTGATTTCTGTTAGGATTGAGCGTATCAAACGCGCCAGCTTTGATAAGGTTTTCAACGACGGCTTTGCTGACGGCATGTTTATCGACACGCAGGATAAAATCCCAAAAACTTTGGAATGGTCCCCCCTGCTCACGCGCCTGGAAAATCGATGACAGCGCCGCATCCCCGACTTTTGACACGCCCCCGAGACCAAAGCGGATCGCCGTTTTAGTCGCTGTAAAATCTGCGTAAGATTCGTTGATATCCGGAGCAAGAACCTCAATACCGGACGCTCTGACTTCGCGCACGTACTCGGCCATGACCTCTTTTTTTGCTCCGATTTTGCTCGAAAGATACGCAGCCATAAACTCTTTCGGGTAGTGCACTTTCAGCCAGGCGGTCTGGTAGGTGATCAGCGCATAAGCCGCACTGTGGGATTTGTTGAATCCGTAACCTGCAAATTTCTCGATGATGTTGAAAATCTCGTCGGCACGTTCTCCAGCAACGCCGTTTTTCTCAGCGCCGGCACGGAATACCGCACGCTGCTG
>JAEEYY010000218.1 GCA_016288355.1 Synergistes sp. | reverse complement strand
TTCAAAGCCGCTGAGGCAAAAGGGGTCATGCCGAAGTGCGTTATAGTGGCAGAGCTCTACGGGCAGCCGCCCAAAATCGACGAGATAACAGAGATATGCAAAGAATACGGCGTGCCTGTTCTTGAAGACGCAGCGGAAGCAGTAGGAGCCGAATACTGCGGAAAAAAGTGCGGCTCTTTCGGCAGCATCGGGGTGTATTCCTACAACGGCAACAAGATAATCACCTCATCGGGCGGGGGCATGCTGCTCTCCGACAATGAAGGCTACACGGCAAAGGCTCGCTTTCTGGCAACGCAGGCAAGGGATGCGGCGCCGTGGTACGAACACACCGAGATAGGCTACAACTACAGGATGAGCAATATACTCGCCGCGCTGGGTCGGGGGCAGATGCTGCATCTCAAAGAGCGCATAGCAAGAAGAAGGGCGATATTTGAAAGATACAGGAATGAACTTTCCTGCATCCCGGGGCTTTCGTTCATGCCCGAGTACCGGAAGTGCAGCGCAACGCGCTGGCTGACTGCCGTGCTTATATCGCCGCAGACGGGCAGAAGCTTCATGGACGTGCTCAGATATATGGACGGGCAGAACGTCGAATGCCGTCCGGTATGGAAGCCGCTGCACCGGCAGCCTGTATTTGAGGGGTGCGAGTACTTTGCAGACGGCGAAAAGAGCGTTTCCGACAGGCTCTTTGAGACAGGACTGTGCCTTCCGTCGGCGTCCGCGATGACCGACGAAGAGCAGGGATGGGTAATAAGATCGCTTAAGGAGTGTCTGTCGTAGCAGATGCGCAAAAAAAAACCGCTGCAGCGTATGATAAAGAGAACCTTTGACATATGCGCCGCACTTGCGGGCCTTATGCTCCTTTCCCCGCTGATGCTTATCGCGGCCTGTAAAATCTACAGGGAGATGGGGCGTCCTCTCTTCTTCAACGCCGTAAGGGCAGGCGCCGGCGGCCGGCCTTTTAGATTATATAAATTCAGAACGATGACAAACGAAAGGGACGAATGCGGGAAGCTTCTGCCGGACACGGAACGCCTGACCCCGCTTGGCAAAAAGCTGCGCAGCACAAGCATCGACGAATTGCCGCAGCTGCTGAACGTTGTAAAAGGCGATATGAGCCTTGTCGGACCGCGTCCGCTGCCTCTTGAATACGTGCCGAGATACAGCGCCGTCCAGAAAAAAAGGCTGGACGTCCCTCAGGGGATAACAGGCTGGGCGCAGATCCACGGAAGAAACGCTATATCATGGGAGGAGAAATTCAGCCGCGATATATGGTATGTCGAAAACTGGTCCCTGTTTCTTGACGCCAGGATAATAGCGGCTACGCTGAAAAAAGTGCTGTCGCGCGAAGGCATAAGTGCCGAAGGCGAGGCTACGATGCCGGAGTTCAGAGGGGGCGGGAATGATGGCTGAAAAAGAGATATGCCTGATAGGCGCCGGAGGTCACGCAAAGGTCATACTTGCGCTGATAGAGGAGCTCGGCATGAGATGCACGACGATATACGACGACGCCGAAACGCTGCACGGGACGCTGCTCTGCGGCATTCCGGTAACGGGCCCGGTGTCTGCGCTGCCGGACAGAGAGGATATCGCAGCCGTGATCGCGATAGGCGCCGGTGAGACGCGCCGCCGCATCAGCAGAGCCTTCAAAAACATTTCATGGAGCACACTCGTGCATCCTCACAGCTGGGTGCACCGTTCGGTATCGATAGGGCCTGGCTCCGTGGTATTTGCCGGCTCCGTGATCCAGCCAGACAGCATAATAGGGGCACATACGATAGTCAACACATCCGTATCGATAGACCACGACTGCAGGATCGGCGACTTCTGCCATGTAGCTCCCGGCTGCCATATCGCCGGAGGCGTGGATATCGGCAGCGGCGTATTCTGCGGCATCGGTTCGTGCATAACTCAGTACCTTTCCGTCTGCGGAGACGTCACGATAGGCGCAGGCGCAGCCGTGACCAAAGATATTACTGAGCCGGGGATCTACACAGGCGTGCCGGCGAAGCGCCATGCCTAAACTGCTGCTGGCCGCGACCACTGCTCTTACGCTGAGAAGCTTTCTGCTGCCGCATGTGCGGCGCATGAAGAATGACGGCTGGGGCGTAGACGGAGCGGCGCACGGCATACTTGAGGACGAGGCGTGCAGAGAGGCCTTTGATTCCTGTTTTGAAACGGAATGGGTCAGAGACCCGCGCTGTCTGTCTGCTATACTGCGCTCATTCCGCCGGATACGGCATATAGTCCGCACCGGCCGCTATGACATAGTGCACGTTCACACGCCGGTTGCCGCCGCGGTGACGCGCTTTGCGCTGAAGGACATGAACGCGGCGGAACGCCCGAAGATCATATACACGGCGCACGGATTTCATTTTTACAAAGGCGCGCCGCTGAAGAACCGGCTGCTCTTTTATCCGGTCGAAAAATATCTGTCGCGCTTCACCGATCTGCTTATCACGATAAATAGGGAGGACTGCGGCTGCGCGCGCGGCTTTGACGCAAAGCGCGTCGAGTATCTGCCGGGCGTGGGAGTCGACGTCGCCCGCTTTAGGGACTGCCGCTCCGCGGCAGACCGCGGGTCTTTAGGCGTGCCGGAAGACGCCTATCTGCTTCTTTCGGCGGGCGAGCTGAACGCCAACAAGAACCACGCCGAAGTGCTGCATGCTTTAGCGCAGACCGGCGACAGCGGGATACATTACGTTATCGCGGGAGAAGGTCCTCTGCGCAAAGATCTGAGAGAGCTTGCAGAGAGACTGGGGATCGGCGCACAGCTGCACCTTGCCGGCTACAGGCATGACATGCCTGAGCTTTGCAGGGCCGCCGACTGCTTCGTGCTGCCTTCGAAACGCGAAGGACTGCCGGTGTCTCTGATGGAAGCTGCGGCTTCGGGGCTGCCGCTTATCTGTACGCGCATCCGCGGGTGCACCGACATAGCGGCAGTATATCCCGACTGCCGCCTGTACGGGTCCGGCGACATAAAGACGCTTGCCGAGCTGCTGCGCGGACGCCCGAAACGCAGCGAAAAAGGAGCCTGCGGCCTGCCGGAAGAGGTATTCGGCATAGAGGCGGCGGCTGAGTCTTCCGCACGCCTCTATAAAGAGATCCTGGCGGGCGGAAACTGCGGCAGTCCGGCGGGGAGCTCAAAATGACGCATAGGATACCAAAGACGATACATTATATCTGGCTCGGAGGGAGCCCCCTTGACGAACTGTCGCTGCGCTGCCTTGAAAGCTGGAATAAAGTGCTGCCGGAATACCGCGTCATCCGCTGGGACGAAGAGAACGCAATGGAGATGATACGTTCAAATGACTTCGCACGCGAGGCCTATGAGGCGGGGAAATACGCTTTCGTCAGCGATTACCTGCGGCTGCTCGTGCTTTACCGCTATGGCGGCGTCTATATGGACACCGACGTGGAGATGCTCAGGCCGCTTGACGAATTCCTCTCTTTCGGCGCATTCACGTCATTCGAGGGCGGTTCCTGCATCCCCACCGCGCTGATGGCGGCAGAAAAGGGCAACGGCTGGATAAAACTGCTGCTCGGCTACTATGACGGGCGCCATTTCCTTCTTCCCGGAGGGAAACAGGATATGACCACGAACGTTTATATAATCACACGTCTTTCCGGGCCGCTCGGCTTCATTCCGAACGGCAGATACCAGGTGCTTGAGCATGACGTGCATATCTACCCCAAGGAATATTTCTGTCCTCTCGACCTATCGGTGCGGAAGCTCTGCATCACCGAAAACACGCACGCGATACATCACTACAACGCATCGTGGGTGCCGAAGTGGCGCAGGCTGCTGAGCCGTGCTTTTGCGCTCGTTCCGATACGCGACAAAAGAGCCAGACTGCGCCGCATCGCGCGGGCGTTTGCGCGCAGCAGGGAGAAAGACTGATATGATATCCATGTTTATTTCCAGCTCAACAGCTGTTCAGGCGCAATGCCTCCGTCCCGTTTACGGCCCCCAGGCGGCAGGCGCGGCAGGTGTATGGCATGAATGACCTGATCTCCGTCATCATACCCGTATACGACGTCGAAAGATATATCGACGAATGCATCCTGTCCGTCCTCGGGCAGAGCTATGGGAATCTCGAGATAATACTCGTCGACGACGGTTCCCGGGACGCTTCGGCAGCAAAGTGCGATGAATACGCAAAAAGGGACAGCCGCATAAAGGTTATCCACAAAGAAAACGGCGGACTGTCATCGGCCCGCAATGCCGGCCTTGAGATCGCCTCCGGGAAATATGTGACCTTCGCGGACAGCGACGACGCAATGTCGCGGACGATGACAGAAGGGCTTTATAAAATACTCTGCGATAACAAAGCCGACGTATCGGTATGCTCATTTACGACGGAGCCGCCAGCGGAGGAGATGCAGGCGGACGCCCCGGTCGGTATTCTTGACAGAAAAAGCGCGCTGAAAGAGCTCTTCAGGAACAGGAGCATGAAGAACTTTGCCTGGGGCAAGCTCTACAGAAGGGATCTTTTTGAGGAAATAAGATACCCGCGCGGGATGCTCTACGAAGACGTTGCGACAACATATAAGATCTTCGCGCGCGCGGACAGGATCGCACATACCGGGCTTAAGATGTATTTTTACAGGCAGCGCGCCGGAAGCATCACCGGAAACAGCTTCTCGGAAAAGAAGCTCGACATATTCCGCGCGCTGCAGATGCAGATGTCTTTCGCAGAAGAGAATTACCCTGAGCTTATCAGGTATGTCGCAGCAACCCGCACATACAACGCAATAGCCTTCTACAACCGGATGCACCGCTGCGGCTTTGAGAATGAGATCGCAGGAAAACTTCTGATAAACACTCTAAAAGAGGGCATCGGCGGCTTTTTGCTGAGCGATTATCCGCTCAGGCATAAATTCTACGGGCTCTGCGCGGCTCTCTCTCCCCGGCTGGCCGCCGCTGTATCCGCCGCTTTTGGGGGTCGTGCTGAAAAATGAATAATAAAAACAAGCGCGGGACGTCATATCTTAAAGCACTTCCGGCTCCTGTAATGGCCTCGCTTGCGTTCATCCTGATGAGCGTGGTGGAAAAAGGGCTGGTCCTGATAACAAGCCCGATATACACCCGTCTGCTCACACAGAGCGAATTCGGCGTCGTCTCGGTATTCCTCTCATGGAGGGCGCTTCTCGGGATAGTTGCCACATTTTCGCTTGCCGCCGGGGTCTTCAACAACGGCATGCTGGACTACAGGGAGGACCGCGACGGCTACTCTTTTTCGATGCTCGCGCTCTCAAACATAATAACGCTCATCTGCATGGCCCTTCTTGCGGCGCTTTGGTCAAAGATCGGAAAAGTCCTTGACTTCGGTTTGCCTCTTGTCGTTTTAATGTTTCTTGACTTTATGCTGCAGCCGGCTTTTGGCTTCTGGATGGCACGCCAGCGCTTTGAGTACAAATATCTGAAGCTTTCCGCGATAGTGATGGCCTATGCGGTGCTCTCCTCTGCCGCTGCCGTCATATGCATCCTCATTTTTCCGGGACACCGCATCTACGCCAGGCTCTTCGGCGGCGAAAGCGTGCTTCTGTGTGTCTATCTTATATTCTATATATATCTCGGCGTAAAAGCAGGCTGGAAAGTCAACACCTCATACTGGAAAGCGGCCGTTATCTTCAATCTGCCCATTATTCCGCACTATCTTTCCGGATATGTGCTTAACAGCGCAGACAGGATAATGATAGCAGGCATGACGGGCAGCGCTGCCGCAGCCAGATACAGCGTGGCATATACGGCGGCGCTTGCGGTGACGATAGTCTGGAACGCCGTCAACGGCTCGCTGGTGCCTTACACATACGAAAAATGCCGCAGCGGCGACAGCGGCGCGGTAAGGCGCGTCACGAAGCCTGTTGCCGCAGCCTATGCGTTCCTCTGCTGCGTTCTGATACTGCTGGCTCCGGAGCTCCTTAAGATAATGGCCCCGGCGGGCTACTACGAAGCCGTATATATAATCCCGCCGATAGTAGGCGGCGTCTTTTTCATGGCGCTCTATTTTCTTTTCGGCAACGTCGTCTATTACCACAGAAAGCCTGCATACGTGATGCTTGCAAGCGCTGCGGCAGCGGCGCTCAACATCGCGCTCAACTTTATCTTTATACCGCGTTACGGATATACCGCTGCCGCCTATACGACGCTCTTCTGCTATATCGTACAGGCGGCGCTTGACTGGGCGGCTATGAGAGCCGTGACAGACGCAAAAATATACGATATGAGGTTCATGCTGATGATAAGCGCCGGCATGACGGCATTTGCTCTCTTCTCCGGGGTGCTGTACCGTCATGATATGTTGAGGTACGGTACAGCAGCGACCCTTTTGCTGCTGCTTTTCACACAGCGGCGCCGCATATTCGAAGTAATGGCGCGGTTAAAAGCAAAAAACACCGCGCTGCCGCAGGAAATGCTGTCTCAAAAAGAATCTCTTTAAATATATCGAACCCAATCGGTTGACTCGGCTGCGGCTGTTCATACCCGTTATTCCTGTGCGGATATGCGCCGTATAATGGACTATTGTACTTCAATGAATTATAATAACAAAGAAGACTAAAAGTTAACCAATTTAGACAGTCTCTTTTATTAGGGAGGTAATATAAATGATACACGGGAAATACGGACGCGTGCTCGGCATGGTCCTCGCCGGAGGAAAAGGAGAGCGTCTTATGCCTCTGACAAAATACCGTGCCAAGCCGGCGGTGCCCTTTGCAGCAAAATACCGCATAATAGATTTTGCTCTGTCAAACATGGTCAACAGCGGGCTTTTCTCGATTTACTGCATGATACAGTTCAAGAGCCAGTCTCTTCACGAGCATATAGGCAAAGGGTGGCAGTTCGGAGGCGCCCTGCGCGGACGTGATTTCTTCGTAAACGTCGTGCCGGCGCAGATGTGGGACGGAGAACGCTGGTATGAGGGCACTGCTGATGCGGTATTCCAGAACATGCATCTGGTAACGCTCTTTGACGCGGACCGCGTATGCATCTTTGCGGCCGATCACGTATATAAAATGGACGTTGAACAGATGCTCGCCTACCATATGGACAACGGCGCAGACGTCACAGTAGCGGCATATGTCGTTCCCTCTTCCGAGGCCAGTCAGTTCGGCTGCATCGCTACGGACGCAAGCGGACGCATAACCGACTTCGTCGAAAAGCCGGCCGTGCCGCCTGAGATACCGGGACGCCCCGGCTTCAGCTTCGTATCTATGGGCAACTACATTTTCGAGCGCGAGATACTGGAGGAATCGGTCCTCTCGGATAACCAGCTGAAAGAAAGCAGCCATGATTTCGGGAAGGATATCATCCCGAAACTTTTCAAAGACTGCAAAATGATGGCCTACGACTTCTCCACAAATGTGCTGCCCGGCGGAGACAAACCCTACTGGAAGGACGTCGGAAGCATCAAGGCTTACTGGGAGGCACATATGGATCTGCTGCAGCATAATTCGGCGCTCTCCCTGTATAATCAGCAGTGGCCGATAAGGACCGTATCCTATTCTGATCCGCCGAGCTTCACATACCCGGCAAACGATCACTCATGCTCTGTCGACGCCTGCATGTGCGCGGAATCGAGCCGCGTGATCGGCGCCTATGTCAGGAAAAGCGTACTGTCGCGCAACTGCGTGATAAACTCAGGCTCTATCGTTGAAGAAACTATAATAGGACAGAATGTGACGATAGGCTCAAACTGCCGTCTGCGCCGCGTCATCCTGGACGCACACAACGTTATACCGGACGGCACCTCGATAGGCTACGATCCGGCCGCAGACGCTGAACGCTACCATGTCGACCCGGCGTCCGGAATAGTCGTGGTAGGCATGCCCAGCATCCAGCTCAGGAAGAAGCTGCAGCTGCCCGGTTCCTACAAGAGCATTTACGCTACCGACGGATCGGCATTCTGAGCGCATTTTACAAGGTTATAAAAAGGGACCCCGTACGGGGTCCCTTTTTATAACCTTGTAAAATGCGCTCAGAATGCCGATCCGTCGGTAGCGTA
>JAEEYY010000217.1 GCA_016288355.1 Synergistes sp. | reverse complement strand
CATCACGCGGCAGAGCTGCGCCGGGAATATTTTGTGCAGCGATTCAAGCGAGACTCCGGCCATAAAAGAAAGGATGAACATATCCTTTGACGTTTCGATGCCGCGAAAGCGCAGAAGATCCTGCGGCCTTGCCGCAAGCACCGCAATATCGGCGCTCCGCATAAGTTCCGCGCTGTCCGTTACGCAGTCCCCGAGCCCGGCGGCGCGAAGCCTTTCAAGCGTTCCCGCGCTTCCGCCATGCGATATCAGCAGCCGGCTGCGCGGAAAACCGTGTGCGAGCAGCGCGGAAACTATCGAGCTTCCCAGATGCCCGAAGCCCGCTATTCCTATCTTTTTCTCCTCAAGCAGATCCGCGCCGGCACAAAGCTCTCTCCGTACTGTTTCAGCTATTTTTTTCATTATCATATCATCCTTTCATAATATAAAAATATTAAGCCGCAGCGCATGCACATGTTAAGCACACGGTTTAAATACGCCTGTTGCGGCGCATTTGCGGGCATATATCGGCATATATACTCAGATTCTTTTTATGTTACGGGGTCAGATAAAGGCAGGGCGTCATACGCCCCGCTGAGGTCTATTGGACGGTACGCGGTCGGGGGGTATTATTCGCTGCGCAGACTGCTGTCAGACTGAAACTGAAAATTTTATGCCTTAACATTCTGTACTCCCCCTTGTTCGCAGCATTTCGGACATGATACACGCGTATCAGCGGTCTGTCAACAGCAGCTCCGGCATACGCCGCTGATAAATACCGCAATACCGCGCGCCGGCACGCGGGCTTTCTATCCCGCACGGCAAAACGGGGGAGGGGAGTCCTTCCTTTCGGCAGAATGCGAAAGCATTATAATCAATATTAGTCAGGATAAAATTACTCTATTTTCCGCTTTTTGAGATGTTTTTAACGCCTTTTTTGGCAAACCAATCCGCAGCGCGCTCCACAAGGTCACCCTGAAGCACGACATTGCCGTCCTCCATCGACGAACCGCAGCCGAGGCTTTTGCGCAGTTCCTTTGCAAGCAAAAGAACGTTGCCGCTGTAGTCTTTGGGAAAGATAACGACAGTTACGGTCTTTCCGCCTCTGCCGGCCCGTTCGCGGCGAAGCGCGATCTTCGATATTTTAAGCTGTTCATCCGCATTTTGGCGGACAGCTCCTGCCGCGGCTTTTTTGCTGCCTTCGACGGGAAGCTCCGCATTTTTTGCTTCGCTTCCGCCGGCGGAAAGCCCCGAAAGAGAGGCTAATGAAAGAGAGAGCGGCGTTTCCTGCGAAAGTGTAAAGCCCTCTCCGCCTGTCAGTTTTTTCTTTTTCTTCTCACGCATGCCGTGTCACTGCCTCCTGCTATGCGCCGCCGATTCCGGCCGCATCCTCCGGTGCGCGTACGCTATAATTAATTATAATGCTGCGGGCTCTTTCGCATACGCGCCGCAGCTGCGGGGTGTACTACACTATGGATATATCACGGCTTTTTTCAGAAAACTTCTTTTCCTTCGCTGCCATGCTCTCAGGAGCCCCCGGCGGGGGCGCAGTGCGCTTTTCCCCTCCTTCGATAGCAGCGTCAAGCGGCCTTCCGTATGCCGGAGAAAATTACGCTATCCTGACAGGCGGCGCTTCCGCGGAAGACGTATCCGCGGCGCTTTCTTTCTTCAGAGCGCGGAGAGCCGATTTTGCGGCGCCGGTCATGCCGGACACGCCGCGCCCGGTCGTGGAGCTCTTTTATGCCAATGAAGTGCTGCACAGGGAAACATATACCGCCATGTACCTTCCGTTCGATAAAACGCGGCAGACAAAAGCAGCGGAATACGTCACGGCTGTTGCCGGCGCAGACGGCGCCCGCTGGGGCAATGCGGTATGGCGCTCCTTCGGAGGAGAGGCGTCCGCCGGTATATCGGATTACGAAAGATTTGGCGCCTACCTTGTTTCATGCCGGGAAAATTCCGCGTTTGCGGCAGAAACAGGCGGAAAGTTCATCGCGACGGCGCTTCTGCATGAAAGTCCCGGAGCCGTCGGCCTCTATTACTTTGCCGTGCTGCCGGAAGAAAGAAGGCGCGGACACGCTTCCGCGCTTATGGACGGCATGATGCGGGCGGTTATGGAGAAAGAAAAGCCGCTGGTACTGCTGGCAACAAAAGAAGGACTGCCGTTTTATCTGAATTACGGTTTTGTCCCTATTTCCAGGATCCCGATTCTGTCCCGCGCGAAAGAGCTTTAAGGGCATTATGGGCTATAATCTATGCGGGAAAAACAATGAAGGGAATGATACTCACAATGATAGATCTTGAAAGCCTGTGGCGTGACGCCAAACCGGAAGCACAGGTATGCTCCGTGACGGGTACTACTAAAAATATGGTGCTGGCGGCAGTGATGAACGGCGCCCGCTCTTTTGAAGAGATATCGGCCGCAGCCCCTCTCTGCGGCGGCGAGTGCGCGATGCAGAACATATCCGGGCGCGGATGCCGCGAAAACGCAGAAGCCCTGCTGTCCGTCTATCTGCCGGTCTTCGAGATGATGACGGAAGGCGGCGGATGCAGCCATCACGGCCATAAGGCAGATAAAAAATAGCGGCTTGTCCGTACGGAAGGCGTTTTGCCGGAAAACTTCTTCCCGCGCTCCGGCGCTTGGATAAAACTTCTGCTCCTAATTATCACGGCGCGTTTCTTTTCGGGAAGTTTTCGCCGAAAGTGTGCTAATATATTAATCGGATTTATTATCAAGTTGTTATATTTTCAGGAGGTATCGTACAATGAGCGTGCTTAAGGAATTCAAGGATTTCGCAATGCGCGGCAATGTAATGGATATGGCGGTAGGCGTTATCATAGGCGGCGCCTTCGGAAAGATCGTCGGCTCTTTGGTCACCGACATTTTAATGCCGCCTATAGGCTATATGCTTGGCGGAACGGATTTTTCCAACCTGTTCATAAATCTCGGAGACAAACCGGTGGCCACCCTTGCGGACGCCCAGGCGAACAACATACCGGTAATAGCATACGGCTCCTTTATCAACAATATTATCAACTTCCTTATCCAGGCATGGGCTATTTTCCTTATCATCAAAGCGATCAACCGCATGACGCCGAAGAAGCCGGAAGCGCCGGCAAAGGAACCGCGCCTCTGCCCGCACTGCTTCGGCGAAGTGGACGACAGGGCCACGCGCTGCCCGCACTGCACGTCAGAGCTGTAATACAGGGCACGGCAACGGCAATCGAAAAAGAGGCGGCTTTTTTAAGGCCGCTTCTTTTTTTATCCGCATATGACCCTTTTTACATAGATTATATACAGATTGACATTTTCTATTACAAGTGTGATATATTTATCAAAAGAGAATTCTGAAAGGACAGTGAGGAAAGATGACCTGATGCGGCGCCTGTAAAATGCACGGGATGCATTGCATGGCTGCCGAAGTCTCTTTCCCCGGCCTTTCTCTCTTCAGCCGCGGATTCTGACCTCCGGACAAAAAGCCTGCCAGACACAAGATAATACTCCCATGCATAACGCATAAAGCCCTCCGGCGCAGCAGGCGCCGGGTGGGGCTGTGTATCTGTATTCTGACAAATGGTCTTTTGAAAAAATCCAACAAGGAGTGTTCAGACTGATGAAAAAATTTATTATCGCGATGCTTTTATGTGCTGTGACGGCTGCCTCTGCGGCGGCAGCGCCTCTTGACGTATTTGCCGGACAGAAGGGCAAGCTGGATATTGCGGGCGGCACCGCGCATATACCGGTGATGAAGGAAGCCGCGAAGCGCATCATGACGAAGAACCCCGATATCCGCATCACAGTCGCCGGCGGCGGCTCCGGCGTAGGCGTAAAGCAGGTCGGCGAGGGACTCGTTGAGATCGGCAACACCGGACGCCCGCTAAAAAAGGACGAGATAGAGAAGTACGGCCTGGTATCCTTCCCCTTTGCGATAGACGGAGTTGCTGTCGTAGTAAACCCGGCCAACAAGGTAGACGAACTTTCCTTTGCGCAGCTTATGGATATCTACGCCGGCAGGATAAAGAACTGGAAGGAAGTCGGCGGCGATGACGGCGCTATAAACATTTACGTCCGTGAGGACGGAAGCGGCACGCGTGAAGTCTTCACCGACAAAGCGATCAAAAAAGGCGAGGTCGTCCAGTCCGCAAACGTCGTGAACTCCAACGGCGCTATGAAAACAGCGGTGTCAAAAGACCCCCGGGCAATAGGCTACGTCGGCATAGGCCACATAGACAAATCTGTAAAGGCCCCCAGGCTTGAAGGCATGACGGCAACGCAGGACAACGCGGCAAACGGCAGCTACACAGTCGTGCGCAATCTTTTCATGAACACCAAAGGCGAGCCTTCCGGGATAACAAAGCTCTTCATAGACTACATATACACGCCGGAGGGCGCTGAGATCATAAAGGACAGCGGTTATATCCCTATTCAGCGCGAAAAGAGCAACTAACGGCCGATAATTCTGATGCGTGCGCGTATGCGGCGGCCTTCCGGGCTCTGCCGCATACGCAAAACAGAAACCGCCAATGAACAAGATATCAAGACCCCCTGCATGGCTCACGGCGTCGGTATTATATGTCTCGACGCTTCTTGCTTCTGTATTCGTCTTTATTACGGTATGCGCGGTAAGCGGCCTGATGAACAGCGGCCCGACACTCTTTTCTTCCGTCTGGGCGCCCGAGGGAGGACAGTTCGGCATTCTGCCTATGATAGCGGCCACTGCGGCATTGTCGCTTTCGGCCCTTGCCCTCGGATGGTGCATATCGCTCGGCTGCGTCTGCTTTATTCACGGCTGCGGAGAAAAAAGGACGGCTTCGCTGCTTCTTTCGCTTCTCAGATCGATGGCGGCAATGCCGACAGTAGTTTACGGCTTCGCATCGGTCTTCCTGCTCGTGCCTCTTGTCAGGGATGCGCTGGGCGGCTCCGGCTTTTGTATCTTCTCCGCCGTGCTGGTACTTTCGCTGCTTATAACTCCGACAATGGCTGTCTCAATGGAGGGCGCCGTCGCCCAGACAAAAGAGGAGTGCCGGATAACCGCCGCGTCTCTCGGCCTTTCCGATGAGCAGAACCTTATCTTCGTCGTTCTTCCCGCATGCGGCAGATGGCTGCGCGCCTCTGCGCTGCTGGGCTTCGGACGCGCTGCCGGCGACACGATGATCCCGGTCATGCTGGCCGGCAACGCGGTGCAGTATCCGCTTTCGCCGCTCAGCGCGGTGCGCACGCTTACCGCCCATATCGGGCTCGTCCTTTCGTCCGACGTCGGCGGCACTGCCTACTATTCGCTCTTCGTCGCGGGCGGTATCCTGCTCTTCCTGAGCGCCGGCGCAAATCTGATATTCCGGTTTATCTGCGGTGGCAAAGATGACTAAGACAAGACTTTTTCTCTTCCGCATTATCTCATATGCCGGCGCCGCATTCGTTATATCGTCCTGTGCGGCGATCTTCCTGTTCATAATAGTAAGAGGGCTGCCTTACCTGAACACGCGGCTCTTTTTCGGCGATACGCCGCCGATGGCCGCTCTTCTGGGCCTCCGTCCGGTATGGGAAGGGATATGGCCGGCGTTTGCCGGGACGCTCTGCCTTGTGCTGCTGACGGTGCTGCTCGCCGCGCTGCCGGGCATCGGGTGCGGGATATATCTTGCGCGCTTTGCGGGGGGCCGGCTCAGGAAAAACCTTTCTCTTGCGATAGGGCTGCTTGCCGGAGTGCCTTCGATAGTTATGGGGCTCTTTGGCTTCGTCCTTATCCTGACGCTGCGGCATATAGGTCTGAATGGCGCCACCACCTGTATCCTGCTTGCCGCTTTCTGCCTTGCGCTTTTGGTTATACCGGCTCTTGCGGTCGCCACACGCTCGGCCGTTGAGAGCCTGCCTCATTCGCTCAGCCTGACCTGCGCCGCTCTTGGCTTTTCCGAAAGCCAGAGCCTGCGCCGGGTGCTTTTGCCCGCGGCCGCGCGCGGGATCCTGGGCGGCATGATACTGGCCATGGGCCGTGCCGCGGAGGATACCGCGGTCATAATGCTTACCGGGGCGGTGGTAAATTCGGGGCTGCCTGCCGGGCTTGCGTCAAAGTTTGAGGCGCTGCCCTTTTTCATATATTAC
This sequence comes from Synergistes sp., assembly GCA_016288355.1. GTDB lineage: Bacteria > Synergistota > Synergistia > Synergistales > Synergistaceae > Synergistes. The sequence goes on along the minus strand of JAEEYY010000217.1, from coordinate 3,946 downwards.
ACCGCGGCTCAGTACAGTGACGAAGATGAGCTGGGCCGCGGCTTCGGCGCGGCGCTCGTCCTGCTGATGCTCTCGGCCCTTCTGACCTTCGGGGCCTACCTGTGCCAGCGCGCCGTAACACGCCGTTTTCGGGGGGATCAATAATGGAGTTATGCGCGGAAGTTAAGAATCTGACAGTAAGCTTCAACGGGGAGACCGTTCTTGACCATATAACCACAGACTTTGCGAAAAGCGGCATAACGGTGCTGCTGGGGCGCTCCGGTTCCGGAAAGACGACGCTGCTGCGCGCGCTGAACAGGCTTAACGAAACTTTTCCCGGCTGCAGCGCCTCCGGCTCGGTACGCATAGCGGTAGGCGGACATATGACAGACATTTACGCCGAAAACGCGCCGGATACCGCTCAGATAAGGCGATCTGCCGGCATGGTATTTCAAACGCCAAATCCGCTGCCGCTTTCTCTCAGGAAAAATATGACGCTTCCGATGGAGCTTGTGCTCGGAGTAAGAGGCGCTGACGCCGAATCAAGGATGAAAGAATTCCTTTGCCGCGTAGGACTGTGGGAAGAGGTAAAAGAGAGGCTCAACATGCCCGCATCAAGTCTCTCGGGAGGCCAGCAGCAGAGGCTCTGTCTGGCAAGGAGCCTTGCGCTTGAACCGGATCTGCTGCTGCTTGACGAGCCTACCGCGTCACTGGACAAAAGATCATCGGAAGTTATCGAAGCACTTCTGCAAAGCCTCGAAGAGCGCATACCGATGATAATGGTCTCCCACAGCCTTGCGCAGGCAAAAAAGCTCGGAGATCATTTCAAGATAATGAGCGGCGGCAGGATAATAAAAGAATTCGGGCGCGAAGAGCTGCCGGACGGCAGGGACGCAGAAATATTCCTCGAAGAAATGCTGCTGTAAGCGCCTCTTTCGTTAAAAACGCAAAAAGCTGCGCCGCAGGCCTTTATCCGTGCCTGCGGCGCATATTATGTTATCCGGTATGCCGGTCACCGACCGGAAAAGGACGTTATTTTGCTTTCTTCACCAGATTGTTCAGAGCGTTAATGAGCGGCGCCACGCGTTTGTCCGTCGCCGGTTTTTTCAGAGCGTTCTCCGCGGACATATCGCGTCCCCAGTATGCTTTGTTGGCGTCCCTGTTCTGGTTTATAACGCTGCCCTCGACGGAAACGCCGGCAAAAAGCCCTTTGGACATCGAATAGCTGTAAATTGACGCTTTGGCACGGCCGTCCGTCGCGGCTGAAGCGTCACGTCCCACAGGACCCGCGGCTATAGCCACGTCTGCTCCGAGCTTAAAGCTGTTCCCGCCTGTAAACGCGCGAAGACCGTCTTCATTGGTAATGACCAGCACCAATCCTACGGACTGCACGCCTATCTGGAAACCTATCGAGGCGCCGGATATCCCCATATATGCGGGGCCGGTCCATCCGCCTTTCCCGTTGCGCAGAAAGACAAGGCCTTCTCCGGTCTGTCCGCCTATCCCGAGTCCTGCTTTCGTCACAGCGGGGAATATCGCCACGCCCTTGCCGGATTTGATGACGCTGCCAAGCGCGTCTGCGTCCGACTCAGCGGCCATCTTATTGATCAGATCCGTCGACAGCCGGATGCGTCTCATATGCGCTGTCTCCGCAAAGGCGCTCTGCGCAGCGAACAGCGCAGCAAAGACAAACAGAGCCAAAACAAGCAACTTTCTTCTCAGCCTCATGAGAATTCCCCCAACAGTATAAATTTGGCATGATGCATATTATTTATTTTATACCATACATCCTTGTGAAAAGCTATAATTATAAGGAGGCGGCCTGCCGCAGGCTGTGCATAATCTGTGTAAGACAGAAGGATGATTCGCAAATGGAAAAGATTTTCGCCCCGTGGCGCATGCAGTACATACTTTCCAATTCGGAGTCCGAAGACAAGACCCCGGACGGCTGTATCTTCTGTATCTTTCCGCAGCTTGACGAAGATGAAAAGCGGCTCATTATCGAAAGAGGCAGGAACTGCTTTGTGATAATGAACGCCTATCCCTACAATCCCGGTCATCTGATGGTGGTGCCTTACAGACACACCTCCGATTTCACCTCTCTTACCGCGGAAGAGCTTGCAGAAGCCACAGCGCTGGTGCAGAAGTCGATAAAGGCCCTTACCGCCCTTATGCAGCCGCACGGCTTCAACATCGGAGTCAATCTGGGCAGGACGGCGGGAGCCGGCATAGACCAGCATCTGCATATACACATCGTCCCGCGCTGGAACGGAGACACGAATTTCATGCCGGTGACAGGTGAAACAAGGGTCATATCAGAGTCGCTGCAGTCCACTTATTCGCGCCTGACCGCAATATGGAAGACGATATCCTGACCGTTTTCCGCGCCCCGGCAAGGGACTGCGACGCGGAATTCACAGAAAAGCGATCCCGCTTCATAGGCTCCGTGCGCATCTGTCTTTCCGCAGCGGAAGCCGCGGATATAATAAAAAGCTTCCCGCAGCTCTATCCGAAGGCCAATCATCACTGCTGGGCCTACAGGATAGGCGCGAAAGACGCCCCGCTTGAACACTGTTCCGACGCCGGGGAGCCTGCCGGCACCGCGGGAAGGCCGATACTCGGCGCGATAAAACGGAACGAGCTGACAAACACTCTCGTCGTGGTAACGCGCTACTTCGGCGGAATAAAATTAGGCGTACGCGGGCTTATAGACGCATATAAAAGAGCGGCGGATCTCGCTATAGAGAGCGCAGGCGCCTCGGAAAAGGAATTCTGCTGCACTCTCAGGCTGCGCTGCGGCTACGACTATTCCAAATCGCTCTCCTCGGCGCTGCGCAAATGGGGCTTCCCGGAGGAGCGCGTAAACGTCGAATACGGCGCCGATGTGGCGTCCTGCCTTGAGGTCCCGTTTTTGATGAAAGAGGATCTTAAGGCACCTCTGGACGAAATGAAGGCAAGGGGACTGCTCTCGGAAGTCTCCTGGGACGACACGCCTCTGGTGCGCGACAGACGCTGATGTTTTCTTTGCGAAGGGAGGAGTCTGTTTGACGAAAAAAGCTGTTTTGCCGCTCTTTTTGGCGGCCGCGCTGATATTGATATCCTCATGCCGCCTTTCTGCCGCCGACTGCGGCGGGGGACTGCCGCTTGAGATAATCAACAGAAGCGGCGCAGGCATAACGGGCCTGTATATATCTCAGACCGGCATGAACAAATGGTCGGAAAACCGCATTTCAGAACCCGTAAAAGAAGGAGGCACATCTTCGGTGGACATAGGCAGAAACGATATCCTGGGAATTAGCGACATAAAGCTGGAACTGGACGACGGCAGGGAAGTGATATGGCACAGGATGCCGGTGCTTGAGATATTTTCCGTTACCGTCACGGACAAGGCAGAACCTATATACGAACAGATAAAGCTGGCTTCCTGATAAAAAGCTTTCTCCCGCGTTGCGGGAGACAAATTGTTTAACAGGTATTATTTTAGCCCCGGTCCGGCCGGGGCTTTCTTTATGCGAAAAAATCACCGGCCCGGGGCACGCTGTACACCGGACCGGTCATGATGCATTTGCATCATATGTATATAAAAGCCGGCATCAGATGACGCCGGCGTATTTTATTCTGATATCAGTTGGCGTTGTTGGCCATCATATTCGACAGGAGCCCTCCCAGAACGAGCCCGCCGATCACGCCTAAGACTATCTTGCCGGTATTATCGCTGTCGCTGTCCCTTTCATACCATCCGCCATAGTAATAGGGGGCTGCCGTGTACGGGACGCCTCCGCCGTATACTACAGGCGGCTGGTAGTATCCGCCGTTCTGATAACCCGGGCCATACCCAGGTCCGTATCCCGGGCCGCGGCGGTCACCCGGCCTCGGCGGCGGGCCCATTCTGTCGTTTCTGCCGCCGGGATGTCCGTGATCATCATGTCTGTGCGCTGCAGGCGGCATCGGCGGCGGACCCATTCTG
>JAEEYY010000216.1 GCA_016288355.1 Synergistes sp. | reverse complement strand
GCCGACGGCTTTAAGCCCGCAACGCGGCACTTGATGTCGAGGAACTTTTCCGCGCCGAGGTCTGCGGCAAATCCGGCTTCCGTTATGAAGTAGTCGGCAAGCTTAAGGCCGTATCTGGTAGCCGTTATGCTGTTGCAGCCGTGGGCGATGTTCGCGAACGGGCCGCCGTGGATAAAGGCGGGGACGTGTTCCAGCGTCTGTACGAGGTTCGGCTTGATCGCGTCCTTCAGCAGCATCGCCATCGCTCCCTGTGCCTCAAGCTCCCTTGCCGTTACCGCGCGGCCGTCAAAGGTGTAGGCTACAATAATGTTTCCCAGACGCTCCTTAAGATCCTCTATCCCCCTTGAGAGGCAGAGGATAGCCATGACTTCCGACGCCACGGTAATGTCGAAACCCGATTCGCGCGGGACTCCGTTTGCCTTGCCGCCAAGTCCTATCACTATGTTTCTGAGAGCCCTGTCGTTCATGTCGAGCACCCGCCTGAAAACTATCCTGCGCGGGTCTATATTCAGCGGATTGCCCTGCTGCACCGAGTTGTCGACCATAGCGGCAAGAAGATTGTGCGCTGATGTTATCGCATGGAAGTCTCCGGTGAAATGCACGTTTATGTCTTCCATCGGCACCACCTGGCTGTAGCCGCCGCCGGCAGCGCCGCCTTTTATGCCGAATACCGGACCGAGCGACGGTTCGCGGAGCGCAAGCGTAACCTTTTTGCCCAGCTTCGCAAAGGCCTGTGCAAGGCCGACCGAAGTCGTCGTTTTGCCCTCTCCGGCGGGCGTCGGGGTGATGGCCGTGACCAGTATCAGTTTGCCGTCTTTGTTGTTTTTTATTTTTTCCCAGAGATCGAAGCTGACTTTTGCCTTATATCTGCCATACAGTTCCAGATCGTCCTCTTCTATTCCGAGTTTTGCCGCTACTTTCGTTATCGGTTCCATCTCGGTCTGCTGCGCTATTTCGATATCGCTCAGATAAGACACCTTGCCACACTCCTCTTGAATTCTGTGTTAAAGTCACATACGCCAGACTGAATACTGCCTGTCGATTAATTATTTTACCATTTTATCATACGTAGTGTAAATGTCAGCATATTTTCTAACAATTATAGGTATTTAAACATAAATCTCCGTATTTAATACGAATCGCCTATAAAACAGATAAAACAACGATAAAAACATAATAATTTAAACCTTTCGTCAGACGGGCCCCGCCTCCGCAAAGCTTCTTATAATGTTAAAATTGATGGCGGGAAGCAGCTTATGCGCTTTATCAAAAGAGAAAATATAGCAGGTATCGATATGAAAAGATCTCTTGCAGACATAATGATAAACAGGATATTGACCGCGGCGCTCACCTTTGCGCTCTTTGCCGCATTTTGTCCGTCCCCTGCCGCCGCGGTGACTGCGGAAGATCTGAAGCCGGCGGTCTTTGAGGCGCTCGGGCACAGCGTGCCGCAGAAATATTTTTCCGGCTATGAAGGTCCGCTGACGCACAAAGACGCAATGCGGCTCTGTCTTGAAGCTATGGGCTGGGACTTCGTCATCAGGGCGATAGATCAGATAGGGATCCTGCCCGAATGGCCCGAAGCGGAGGGTGTTTCATTTATTGCGAGGACCATGTCCCCCGCGCCGCCGGAAGCGCTTGTTTTACGGCCTGACGAACCGCTGGAGGAGGAAACGACGAAAGCGCTGTCGGAGTGGCTTGAGAAATGCAGCGAAAATGTCCGCTGGAAAGCCTCCTTCGCGTATAACGACACTGAACTCATCATGATAAAACGGGGGATAGGAGATCCTGAAGGTCCCGCAAACGGAGACATCGAAAACGGCAAAAACGAACCTCTATTTGCCGCGCTTCTTGCCGTGGATATGAAAAACGTGCCCTGCCAGATCGCAACGGCCGTCATGGTAGGCGCGAACAAAGCGCCGCTTGCCACGATAGCGGCGGAAAATTTCGGCGTCATCGGCGGAATCAACGGCGGATATTTTGCAGGCGCAAAGCCGATAGGGGTGCTGCGGCGGCAGGGGTATACCGACAGCGCTAAGTTCTGGCCCAACAGGTCGGCTTTCGGATGGAACGAGAACGGGGAGTATATTTTTATAGACGGCAAGTACACCGCAAGCATATCAGGCGATCACCGCTTCGACAAATTCACAGAAGTCCTTCAGGCGGGGCCGCTGCTGATCAAGGACGGCGCCCCGTCGCCGAATACCGAAAAGATTCACCCGTCTGTCCTGGATCTCCGTCATCCGCGCACCTTCGTGGCCTCAAGCGGGAAGCGTATCTTCTGGGGGGTAGTGGACGGCAGGGACAGCATGCACAGCGTAGGCATGACGATAGAGGAACTGCGCACTTTCTGCTCGCAGCTCTCATTTATTTCGGCGCTGAATCTTGACGGGGGCGGTTCAAGCTCGCTCTGGTGGAGGGGGATGACCTTTTCGCTGCCAAGCAACGCAAGCGACAGAGAACGTCCTATCCCTTACGCTATTCTGATGTTCGAGCCGGGGTCCGGCGTAAGGCAGTAGCGCGCAGCCGCATAACAGCAATATTACGAGGCATGAAAAAACCGGCGCCGCACGATTCCCGCGCACGCCGGTCTCGTTTACCGGCATCTTAGCCGGACGGCTGCGTCAGTTCCTCACGGTGACCTCTTCGCCGCCGGTCAGGTTGTTGCCGCCGAAGACGATCACCTCTTCGCCGGGAGCGAGCCCTTCCGTTATCTGCACGCGCGAGCCGTCTTTGACGCCCGTTTTGACAGCGCGCATCTCGGCTTTGCCGTCTTTCACGAGAAATATGTAGAAACCGCTGTCGCCGCTGTGAAGAGCGCCTTCGGGAACTGTCACAGCGTTAATGTATTCTCTTTCGATTATTGCCGCTTCGCCGAACATGCCGGGGCGCAGACGTCCGCCGGCCTGCTTTTCATTATCAAGGAACAATTCAACGCTGCTGGTGCGCGTCGCGGGGTCTACATACTGGTCTATCCTCGATACTCTGCCCTCGAACGTTTCACCGGGAAGCGCGTCAAAGCGCAGGCGCACCGGCATGCCGGTCTTTACCGCGAATATCTTTGATTCGGGGATCCTCATGGTGGCCTTCAGGCGTCCTGGATCCGCAATGTCAAGCACCGGAGATGAAGGCGAGATCATAGCGCCTGCCGTCAGACTGTAATCGTCAAGTACCACGCCGTCCATCGGGGCCCTTATTATGTAGTCGTCCTTTGCAGAGGCGACGCGCGCCGATTCCGCGGCGTACTGCCGCTCTTTTGCGCGCGCCGCACTGTAGGCGGCCGTCATGCTGACATACTCGGTCTCCATCGCGTCAAGCTGCTGCTTCGTGCTGAAGCCCTCTTTTTCAAGCCTGCGGTAGCGTTCGACGTTCGTTTTAGCGTTCTGCATCTGCGCCTTTGCCTTCTCGCTGTCCGCGCGCGCCGACGCCGCCTGGGCCGCGGCGGAAAGTATCAGCGCGTCCTGCTGTTCATGTTCAAGCACGCCCACCTGCTGCCCGCGGCGGACTCTGTCGCCGGTCTTCACTGAGAGGGAGAGAAGCCTGCCTGTGACGCGCGGCAGGACCTTTACCCTTTTTTCAGCCTCTACCGACATACTCTGGACGATCTTCTCCGACACCGTTTTATCTGCCGCGGCTTTTTCGGTTTTTACTATAGCGGCTGCGATCTGCGGTTTCGTTTCGGCCTTTTTTGCCGCAAGGGGATTTCCGTGCCCGCTGTAATAACGCGCAGCCGCAGCTGCCGCCGCTATTGCTATAACTGTTAATATAACTTTTCCAGTAGTTTTCATGCCGGCTGTTTAATGCTCCTCTCCATCCCATGAGACGATCGTGCCTTCCGTCACCTTAAGGGCGACCGAAGCTATCAGACAGTTGTAAAGCGCCCGGTTATACTCGAGCTGCGCGCGAGTAAGCCCCGACTGCGCGTCAAGAAGATCGAGCTGCGGCGTAACGCCCTCGCGGTAGCCTATCTCTGCGAGGCGCAGCGTCTCCTTCGCGAGCTCAAGGGCTTTTTCCTGTGCCCTCATACTTTTGCGGCTCGTTATTATATCAGTCCATGCAGTCTCGATCTCGGATTTTATATCAAGATCCTTCTGCTCAAGCGCTATCCTGTTCTGCTCCTGCACGGCTTTTGCGGCGATGACGGCGCTGCGGGAGACGTTTCTGTCAAACACCGGGATAGCAAGGGATATCTCGGCGCGCCAGCTATCCCCACTGTCGTCCCTCTGACGGTACGGGTTGGTCCAGCCGCTCGACAGTCCCGCCGTCAGCTTCGGCAGCATCGCGCTTCTTTCGATCTTTATCTGGTTTTCCTGATAGCGTATCTGTTCTTCCAGACGCTTTTTGTCAGCACGGAAGCGCTGTGCCAGTTCGAGTGACGCAGCCTTGTCTTCCGGCTCGGCCGGCTCGTAGAGGTCGCCTGAAACAGGGCGGCTGTTCTTCGGCTCTATCCCCATATAGTTCATCAGAGATATCAGCGAGCTTTCAAAGAGCCCGTGCGCGGTAGCAAGGTTGGCCATGTTTCCGGCAAGCTGCTGTCCCGCGCGTATCTCTTCCAGCCTGTTGGCAAGACCGAGCTCCAGCATTTTCCGCACCTGCTTCAGGTGCATCTCTGATGTGGTAACGGCCGCTTCCTCGGCCTCTATCTGCTTTTTCCTAAGAGACACGTTGTAAAAGAGTGCGTAAAGCTCGCCCGCCGCGCTGTTTTCCGCGTCTGCCACCGCCATGTCTGCCAGTGTCTTTACCTGCGGCGCCTGTGCGCGGATAGCGCTGTTTCTGCCTCCGGTATACAGCTCCTGTTCGAGGGCGGCTGCGATGCCCCTGCTGTCGCTCCTGTCGGAGCCGTCACTCGTCTGCGGCTCGCGCTGTATATCGGCCACAGCTGCCACCGATATCGCTGGAAGCCGCGTACCGTCGGCCTTTATCCTGAATGCGTCGGCTTTTACCAGATCCTGCCTCAGCCTCTTCAGTTCGGCGTTGTTCTCTAAAGTCAGCCTGAGCGCTTCCTTGATATCAAGCGGCGCACTGTCGGCATATGCCGCCGTGCAGAGCGCGGCAAGAAACGAAAATACAAGAAAAACACCCCTGTTTATCTTCATCTGCCGCTTCCTCCCTGACGTCTGAGTCTCATATATGCGTTGTAGCGGCGCACCCTGCCGCGCACTTTATCCATTATATCGTCAAGTATCAGATAGACGACCGGTATGACCAGCAGCGTAAGCATCGTGGAAGTGAAGAGGCCGCCTATTACCGCGACAGACATCGGCTGCCTGATCTCGCCGCCGGGGGAAAGGGCGAGCGCCACGGGCATCGAACCGACCATCGTGGAGACCGTCGTCATAAGTATGGCGCGAAGCCTCAGCGGTCCTGCCTTAAGAACTGCCGTTATCTTATCGTCACCCGCCGCGCGCAGCTGGTTGATGAAATCGACCAGCAGTATGGCGTTGTTGACGACGACTCCGACAAGAAGGATTATTCCCATGAAGCTCATCACGGAAAGACGCAGCCCCATAAGGGCCAGCAGACCGAAGGAGCCTGCGGTCATCAGCGGCAGCGAGAACATTACCGTAAAGGGGTGGATAAACGATTCAAACTGTATCGCCATAACGATGTAAACGAGAACGATGGCGAAGATCAGCGCCGTAAGCATATAGCCGAAGCTTTCCTTCATATGCTCGGAGTCTCCTGCCGGCACCATGCTGTACGTGCCGTCGTGCGGGGCGTATTTCCGGAAGACTTCCTCCATTATCTTTATCCCGTCGCCGGGAGATATCCCCTCGACGTTCGCGCCTATCTGCAGCGAACGCTGGCGGTTGTATCTTTTTATCACGTTGGGCGCTTTGCCGACAGAGCTTCTTACGATACCCTCCGCCGGTATCGTCTTGCCGCCCTTCGTGGTGATAAGCGTCTTCATGACCTTCTCCGGGTCGTTTCTGCCGTCATTTTCGGAGCGCAGCACTATATCGTAGCGGTAGCCGCCGTCATTGAAGGAGCCGCTCTTGTCCCCCGCGAACCAGGTGAGCATCTCGTCGGAGAGATCTCTTATGCTTATATTCAGATCATCGGCAAGGGCCCTGTTGAGCGCCAGGTTAATGCGCGGCTTGTTCATCTGCAGGTCTGTCGTGATATCGACGAGCCCGCGTGAATTTTCAGCCAGATCCTTCTTTATAAGCTCTCCCAGCTCGGCAAGGGCCTCACTCGTCGGCCCCTGTATCACGAGCGTGATATCGGAACCGCCCCAGGTCCCCATCTTTATATCCGCATCGCGGAAACACATCAGCTTTTCGCGCAGACGCTTCATTATGACAGGCGCGCGCGGGCGCAGCTTTCTGTCTATCAGCTCTATATTCAGATTAGATTTGTAGACCTCCTGTCCCGCGCCGCTGCCGACTACGCCGTAAGTGTAGGCGACGGCTTCATCCTGCTGGATCATGTCCACCATATCTTTGGTGACCTGATCGGTGACCTCAAGCGCAGTATCCGCCGGCAGCTCGACTTCCACGCGCAGACGTCCCTGGTCCTCGTTCGGGAAGAACTCGGTGCCGAGCGTCGACGCTATACCCACGCCAAGCGCAAAAAGGGCGCCTGCGGCAAGCAGGACCGTGAGCCTGTGGCGCACCGCAAAGCCCAGCGCTGTGCGGTAACGTCCCTCCAGCCAGAGGAACGGGGTTTCCATCGCACGCTGCAGCGCAGAAGGCGCCTTGCTGCGCCCGAGCAGCCGCGAGCACAAAAACGGCGTCAGCGTGAGCGAGATTATCAGAGAGATGGATATCGTAGTGGCGACAGTCACGCCGAAGGAGTTGAAAAAGCGCCCCATCATGCCGCCCATAAACGCGACGGGCACAAAGACCGCAAGCGTCGTGGCAGCGCCCGCAAGCACCGCGAAGGCCACTTCGCCCGCGCCGTCTTCCGCCGCGCGGAAAGCGCTTTTGCCGCTGTCCTTGTGGCGCGAGATATTTTCCATAACGACCGTCGTGGCGTCTACGACCATCCCGACAGCAAGAGAGAGCCCCATCATCGACATGTTGTTTATCGTGATCCCCATCCAGTACAGCATGGACATACTGCCCAAAAGACAGACCGGTATCGTGATAACGGCGATGAAGGTCGCGCGGATGGTCCTCAGGAAGAGGAACATTATAACGGAAGTGAGGCAGACCGACAGCACTATGTCCCAGAAGACTCCGTTCATGGAACTCAGGATGAATCTTGCGTTGTCGGAAGCCACTACAAGCTGTGTGCCGGGAGGGGCGATGTTGTTCAGTTCCTTTATCCTTTCGCGCACCAGACGGGAAAGCAGGACTTCATTGGCTCCCTTCTGTTTGCGCACCATGACCATGATGGTCGGTTTGCCCTCGTAGAGCGATCCGCTGCGCTTGTCCTCAAAGCCGTCTTCAATGCGCGCAACGTCGCGCAGGCGAATGACCGCGCCTTTTCTGACCGCGACAGGCAGATACTCCATCTCAGCGGCGGAGGAGTATTCCCCTTCTATCCTTATTCCGTATTCCCGGGTGCCTGTCTCTACGCGTCCTGCGGGCAGCTCAACATGCTTGTTGTATATCGCGTTTTTGATATCCTTTGTCGTAAGCCCGTAGTTTTCAAGATCTCTCGGACGCAGCCAGACGCGCATCTCACGGTCGCGGAAACCGGCAAGCTGCACGCCTCCGACGCCTTTCACCGTCTGAAGGCGCTCGGTCACGATCTTGTCAACGAAGCGGGACAGTGTCTTCATATCGGTGCGGCCGTCGTTTTTGACGGCTATATTCATGATCGGGCGATCCGACGGGTCGAATTTATCTACCTGCGGATCGTCACAGTCGTCGGGAAGGCGGTTGGTCGCCATGCTGACCTTGCCGCGCACGTCGGCCGCGGCGAAATCAATATTTCTGTCGAGTTCGAACTCGATGACGATAACCGAACGTCCCTCGTAGCTGCTCGAACTCATATTTTTGATACCCTCTATCGTGTTTATGCGCGCTTCCAGTACGTCGGTAACATCGTTGTCGATAATCGCGGGGCTTGCGCCGTCCATGTTGGTTCGCACGACGACGATGGGGAATTCCACGTTCGGCATCCTCTCGACGCCGAGGTTTTTGTATGAATAAATTCCGAATACGACTGTCGCGATCGTGAGTATAAGGACGGTGACCGGTCGTCGCAGCGAAATATCTGTAATCTTCATGTATTTGATCACTCCCGGCAAAAAACGGCGGAAATCTGACACGTTACGATATTATACAGCCGTTATGTGTGAATTTTATGACACTTATATAAATGCAATGTATAACATGCCGGGCGTCGTCCCGGCTTATACCTGCCGCGGCTTTTGCGTGTATAATACTATAGTTACATAATTTATCAGGGAGGTTTTTTTTTGGCGGGGAAACGAAAGAGCGGAGTCATTATGCATATATCGTCGCTCCCCGGAGAATTCGGCTCCGGCGACTTCGGAAGCTGCGCGCGGAGATTTGCCGGCATGCTGGCAGACGCCGGATTTTCGATATGGCAGATACTGCCGCTGACTCCCGTCGACCCGGCGCTCGGAAATTCTCCGTACAGCTCATCTTCGGCCTTTGCCGGAAACCGTATGTTCATAAGTCCTGAACTGCTCTGCGAAGAGGGGCTTATAAAGCCGGAGGATGCGGACAGGTTCAAAACCGCTTCCGGAAGGCATTCAGACCACGAGCATGCCTCTTTCTGCCGGAAACAGCTGCTTGATGCAGCGTTCAAAAACTTTATTCAGGAAAACGAAAACTTTAAACCTCTGCGCTCAGGCTTTGCCCGCTTTTGCGCGCAAGAGACCTTCTGGCTTGACGATTACGCTCTTTTCCGCGTGATAAAAGAGAATAACGGCGGGCGCAGCTGGACAGACTGGCCGCATGGGCTCGCCTTCAGGGAAAAAGCCGCTGTTGCCGCATTTTCGCTTGAACACGCTCATGAGATACTCTTCGTCAAATTCGAGCAGTTTATCTTCTTCAGACAGCTTGAGGCGCTCTCTTCCTTCTGCGCCGGGCTCGGCGTGACTATCTTCGGAGATGTTCCGATCTACACTGCCCATGACAGCGCTGACGTATGGTCGCACAGGGAGCTCTTCTGCCTGGAGGCTGACGGCTCGCAGCGCGGGCAGGCCGGCGTTCCTCCCGACTATTTCAGCAGGACCGGACAGTTGTGGGGAAACCCGCTCTATGACTGGGGAAAAATGAAACGCGACGGTTTTGTCTGGTGGCGCAGACGTCTGGCCCATATGCTCAGATACTGCGGCATGATACGCATAGACCACTTCAGGGGGCTCTGCGCATACTGGGATATACCGGCAGGCGAAAAAACAGCCGAAAAGGGCCGCTGGAGACATGCCGCGGGCAGGGAGATGCTTGCCGCATTCAGCAGCGATATCAAAGGCGCCCCGCTGCCGCTCGTCGCAGAAGACCTGGGGATCATAACCGATGATGTAAGGCAGCTTATGCAGGAATTTGCGCTGCCGGGCATGAGCGTGCTGCTCTTTGCGTTCGGCAGCGGCGCGGATAATCCATACCTGCCGCATAATGTCGGGCGCCGCTCAGTCATCTATACCGGCACGCACGACAACGACACGGTGCGCGGCTGGTGGGAGACCGGCGCTTCGGACGCCGAAAAAGAAAGTTTTGCCGACTATGCGGGAACGGAAATAACTTCCGAAAACGCGGCCCGCGTCATGATACGCCTTGCGCTCTCATCCGCGGCGGACACAGCCGTGATACCGATGCAGGATATACTGGGACTCGGCTCCGAATGCCGCATGAATACGCCCTCCCGTCCCCTCGGCAACTGGGCATGGCGTATGCTGCCCTCTGAACTTGCCGGCTTCTCCGCGGAGCCCTGCGCTTTTTACAAAAAGATGAACGGCATTTACGGACGTTAAGGCAGAGCAGCGATGAATTACATTACTCCGCCGAGATATCTTTACCGCCGGGCGGGAAGAGACTACCGCGAGCTTATATTCTTCGCCTTTATGGCCGCCGCTCTTTTCCTGAAATTTTACTTTCTTGAGGGCGTGGTCTCAAGCCGCGTGCCCCGCAGCCCTCTTTCCATGGCTGCGTCAGCAGCTTTCTGCATTATCGCGGTATCGCTTCTTTCTCTGTGCTGGAGACGCGTCCGCCTGCCGCTCTCACTGGGCGCCGACTTTCTGCTGACGCTGCTGGTCCTGACGGACGTCCTCCATATGCGCTTCTACTCCGATCTCTTTTCTCTGCACAACATCGGGCTCTCCGCTCAGGTAGCCGATGTTTCGGAGTCGGTGACCGCGCTCATATCCGTAAAAGACGTCCTCCGGTTCGCGGATATCCCGCTGCTGTACCTTTATTACCGGGTCTTCAGGCGCATATCCGTGCACCCGTTCTTTCGTGCGGTAACTGCAAAACGTCTTGCCTGCACCTCTCTCCTGATCGCTTTGTCGGCAGGCGTTACAGCGTGGCACATACACAGCTACAACAGGAAGATACGCGGCGTGCTGCGCTCAATGTGGGACAGGCCCGCGGTATGCAGCAATGTCGGAGCGGTGACATACCATCTGGCAGACACATGGAACGCGATACGCGATCTTGCCGGGAAACAGAGACTGCGCCAAAGCGATATCGAAAAAACAAAAGAGCGGTACGAAGCGCAGATCGATTCTTACCGCACCCCGCCGGCAGGCGTATTCGGCGCCGCCAAAGGCAAAAACCTTATAGTCATACAGGTGGAATCCCTTCAGCAATTCGCGATCGGGCTCAGATTTGACGGGCGTGAAGTCACGCCGAATCTGAACGAATTCGTACGGAATGCCTCTTTTGCCGGATCCGTGTACAACCAGACCAGTTCTGGAAACAGCTCCGACGCGGAATTTCTGGTAAACGCAGGACTTTATCCCTCCGCGGCCGGGGTCGCCTATACGCGCTTTGCCGGCAACAGCTACGACGGTCTGCCGAAATACCTGCGTGAAAAGGGTTATCGGACCGTTGCGATGCACGGCGACAAAGCCGGTTTCTGGAACAGGGGGCATATGTATCCCGCACTCGGCTTTGAGCGCTTCGTCAGCAAGAAGGATTATCAGATAGACGAGGTCATCGGAATGGGACTGAGCGACGCCAGTTTCTTCAGACAGTCGCTGGCAATGCTGAAAAATGAGAAACAGCCCTTCTATGCCTTTCTGATAACGCTCTCGAGTCATTACCCCTTCAACTGGGACGCGCTCAAAAAGCGCGCGGATTTCGGCATCGGCGATTACAAAGACACCGTCGTCGGGAACTATATGAGCGCGATACACTATCTTGACCGTGAATTCGGCTCCTTTATCGCGGGGCTTAAGGAATCAGGATTATATGACAGAAGCGTTATCGCGGTATACGGAGACCATACGGCGATACCGCGCTGGGACGCAGCCGCGCTTTCCAGGCTGCTCGGGAAAGACCTTTCGAAGGACCATATCTGGAGGTATATGCAGCGTGTGCCTCTCGTGATCAGCGTCCCGGGAGTGAAGGCGCTGCCTGCCGGCAAAAAGAATTCCTTCGGCCTGATAAGTCTGCCGCGGACATTGTCGCTGCTCTTAGGCTTTGATCTGCGGCGCGGCTTCGGCGCGGACATCTTCGATGATACGCCCCGCCCCGTCATATTCCGCAGCGGCTCGTATATAATAGGTGATGTTTTTGTCATGCCGCAGAACAAAAGCGCCGTCGACATAAAGACCGGGGAAGAAAAAAACTTTGACGAATACGGCAAAATGACTTCTCTTGTGGAGGAAACGCTTGCGGCAAGTGATATGATACTGGAGCACGACCTGATGCCGCGCATGTCCGAAAACATGAAGGAGGCCGTCAGATGAGGATACCTTCAAAAGATGATCCGCTGAAGCTGGGCGGCCCGGCATTTTCTGCGCTGATTTTCGCGCTCCTGTGGCTGAAATTCTTCAGCGTGGACTATGCGGTCGCCGACGTTTTGAACTGGCCTTCCTTCGGCACTTTATCCTTCCATATGCTGAGACATTCGCTGCGCGCGCTTGCTGTCTGCCTGCCGTCACTCGGCGCCATCATATGTTTCGCGCTGCCGCTGGCGCTTGTGCCGCAAAAGCTTCGCACGGCGGCCCTTTTGATCCTCGATCTGCTGCTCTCGGTGCTTATCCTGACAGACAGGCTTTTCGTGCGCTATTACGGAGACATATTCATATTCCACGATCTTATGCTTCTGCCGCAGACAGGACTGATAACCAAATCGATCTGGGCGCTCACGACCCCGGGTGACCTGCTGCTGTTCGCAGACATTCTGCTGCTTGTATGGCTGATCAGAAGCGGCAGGATGCAGGTCACTTTCTGTAATAAAAAGAAAACGGTGCTCTGCGTATCCGCCGTGCTGCTCATTCTCTCCGCCGCGGTGCAGTACGGAGCTGTATGGCATCTTAAAGAATTCCGCCCGAATATAATAAACGCGATGTACGACCGTCTTTCCGTCTGCGCATGGATCAGCTCCGCGACATTTCACTGGTGGGACGCGATAACGCTCACAAAAAAAGCGCTTACGCCGCGGTATGTCCCCTATGACGCCGTCAATGAGATCTCGGCATGGTTCGCGTCGCGCCGGTATGCGCCGCACCGGGGGACACGCGCCAAAAATCTTATTCTTGTACAGTGTGAAGCGCTGCAGTACTTCGCGGTAGACCTTGCGATTGGCGGCGTCCCGGTAACTCCCAACCTCAACCGCTTCAAAAACGAATGTTTCTACTTCCCCAATACCTGGAGCCAGGCCGCCGGAGGCAACAGCGCTGACGCGGAATTCATGGCCAACACCGGCTTTTTCCCGGCGGCTTCCGGAGCCGCCTATACGCTCTACGCCGACAACGACTATAATTCGCTCGCTCTTGCGATGCGGCGCAGGGGCGCAAGGGCCGTCGTGATACAGGGAACCAAAAGCGCCTTCTGGAACTGTCACAGGATGCATCCTAAGCTGCGCTTCAACAAACAGTACAGCCATAACACTTATCCGCACGACGAAGCCATCGGACTCGGGCTCAGCGACAGGGTCATATTCGGGCACGCCCTTGAGATACTGGACGATATGAAAACACCGTTCTATATGTTCATCGTAACGCTCACGAGCCACCATCCGTTCGACTTTGAAGGCATACCGAAAGATTCGCTGCCGCTGCCGGATGAACTCAAAAACACGCTCACCGGCAACTATCTGCTTGCGCTCAACTACTTCGACAAACAGTTCGGCATGTTCGTGGAGGGGCTGCGCAAAAAAGGACTGCTCGAGAAATGTGTGATAGCGGTCTACGGCGACCACCCGGCGATACCTAAAGCGCACAAGGAAGAGCTGGGGAAGCTGCTGGACATGAAGATACAAAGCGCCGCTGACTGGAAATACACCCGCCGCGTCGCCTTTATGCTGCATACGCCGGAAAGTATGAAAAAACCGCGCGTATATTCGCGCAACGCGGGGCATATGGACATACTGCCGACGGTATCCGCGCTGCTCGGTCTGGATATCACGACGACCTTCGGCAGCGATCTGCTGAGAGACGCTTCGGATGAACTTGTGGTGTTCCGCAACGGAAGCTACATAACCGGCAATGATTTCGTCGAGCCGGCAGCCGGCACCGCTACGAACATATACACCGGAGTCTCCGAAAGCTCCAATGTTTATTCCGCGGAGACGGAAGACGCGGAAAAGCGCCTGCGCTACAGCGATCTGATCCTGGAAAACAACCTTATCAGGGAGATAACTGAAAAGTGACATTGTAATTCCGGCGCAAGGCAGTTATGATAGTTATGTATGCAAAGAGACAAAGGTGGCCTGATTTATGAACCGGACAGAATTATTTTACTGGCTTATCTGGTGGGGCTGGTGGATCATACAGTTCATCCTTTATACCTTCCTCACGGCGCTGATCTGCGACGGCGTTTACCAGCTGCTCGTAAGCATCCGCGGTTTCTGGAGCCAGAAAAATATGCCTCAGGCGAAGCGCTACCGCAGATTCGCCGTACTGGTGCCTGCCCATAACGAGGCCGCGGTCATAACGCCGCTGCTTGAGAGTCTCGCCGGACAAAACTACCCGAAAAACTGCTATAAGGTCTATGCCTCATGCGACAACTGCACAGACAACACGGCGGAGCTTGCCCGCGCCCACGGAGCCGTTGCGCTTGAGCGCTTCGACAAAGAGCACAACGGCAAAACATGGAACGTGCGCTGGGCGCTTACAAAGATACCGTTTGAAGAGACAGACGCGCTTGCTATGTTCGACGCCGATAACCTCGCGGACAGAAATTTCCTTATGGAAATGAACAACTACATGGAGCTCCATCCGGAAGCCGAAGCCATACAGGGAGTGCTCGACGTAAAGAATCCGGACGACAACTGGCTGACACGCTCATATGCGCTCGCTTACTGGTTCACGAACCGCTTCTGGCAGCTGGCGCGCGGACTGTGGGGGCTTTCCTGCACGCTGGGCGGCACCGGGCTCGTGATACGGACCGCAACGCTCGCAAGAGTCGGCTGGGACTTAAAAAGCCTGACCGAAGACCTTGAAATGTCGACCCGTCTGATACTCTCCGGCAGCAGGATCCACTGGAACGACGCAGCCGTGATATACGACGAAAAGCCGCAGGATCTGGCGGTGTCGAGGCGTCAGCGCACACGCTGGATGCAGGGGCATTACTGGGTATTCTGGCATTACGGCTGGGATGTGCTGAAGGCGTTCTTCGTGACAGGGCGCATCCAGTATCTCGATCTCTTTCTTTATCTTCTCGCGCCGCTCAAATCATGCCTCGGGATAATAATCATGATAGGAGGCATGGCCTTCACTCTGGTGAACAACATGCTGCTCTATCCCTCATCCGACATTCCGCAGTCCGCGTTCGAATGGGCGCTCTTCTTCGGGCTGCCGATCTTCTCGATAATATTTTTCTGCCTGCTCTGTGCTGTGGCAGGCCCCTCTTTCCATGAAAAAAGATTTACGCTCAGGTATGTAAAGGATACATTTGCTTATTTCTGGTTCGGTCTGACATGGATACCGATACTCTTTAAAGCCCCCTTCCTCGCAAAAGACCAGGGCAACTGGGCCAAGACCGAACATACCCGCGGCATCTCCATAGGCGACGTGGGCAGGCAGTAGGGGCAAAAGAATGAAGCAGCTGTCGCTGTTAAGATCGCGGCGTTTCCTGCCGCTTTTCATAACACAGTTTGCCAGCGCCTTCAATGATAATCTTTTCAAAAACGCGATAGTCACGCTCATCACCTTCCGCCTTGCCGAAGAATACGGTTTTGATTCCGGCGTCGTGATAACACTGGTATTCGGAGTATATATCCTGCCTTATATCCCATTTTCGTCGCTTGCGGGACAGCTGGCCGACAAATACGAAAAGTCCGCTCTTATCTGCAAAATAAGAATAGCTGAGATGCTGCTCTCATTCTGCGCGGCGGCGGCCCTAATCTGCGAGAGCCTCTGGTGGCTTGTGATACTGCTTTTCCTTATGAGCACAAAATCCGCCTTCTTCGGGCCGATGAAGTTCAGCATTCTTCCGCAGCACCTTGCGGAAGACGAGCTCGTCGCCGGGAACGGCCTTGTAAGCGCGGGGACAAACATTGCGATAATAACAGGCACTCTTTTCGGCGGGCTCTTCATAATGTCCCCGTACGGCAGCTTTAAGGTATCTGCAGGCATCATAGGTGTCGCCGCTGCAGGATACATCTCCGCACGCTTTATACCGCAGGCTGCTTCCTCTGCGCCCGACCTTGCGGTCGACAGAAATATCTTCCGCTCCACGGCCGCGATGCTCTCATATCCGTTCTCCGACAGGAAGATATTCCTTTCGATGCTCGGCATATGCTGGTTTTATTTCCTTGGATCGGTATTCCTCGCGCAGCTCCCTTCTTTTACCAAATTTGCGATGGGAGGGAACGAACAGGTCTCCACATTCTTCCTCGTGGTATTCTCGCTCGGGGTCGGCGCCGGATCCGTATTATGCAATAAGCTGCTTCACGGGCGGGTAAGCGGCAGATATCTTTCTCTGAGCCTTGCCGGAGTCAGCATATTCACTCTCCTGCTCTATCTGATCAGTTTGAAGACGCCGCACGGCGGCAGCCTGCTTCCCCTTTCCGGCTTTATCTCCCGTCCTCAGGCTCTGGGCGTGATCCTTTCTATGTTCATGGTAGCAGTGGGCGGCGGGCTCTACAGCGTCCCGGTATATGCGATACTGCAGAAGGTGACGCCGTCGGCTTATATGTCGCGCGTGATAGCGTCGCTGAATGTGATGACATCGCTTGCCATGGTGGCTGCGGTCGGGATGTGCGCCGCGATGCTGGCGCTGGGGAGCGGCGTGAACGCGGTCTTTCTCGCGCTTGCGGCGCTCAACATATTTGCGATACCGCTCGCGGAAAGGATCAGAAAAGCAAATGATGGATGAGACGGAACTGAGAAAAGAGATCATAAAGACCGCGCTTGATATGCACAGGAGCGGCCTTGTACAGGGGACGGGCGGAAATTTCAGCGTGCGCTGCGCCGGCGGGTTCATAATAACCCCGTCGGGCATGGATTACGCATTGCTTGCGCCTGAGGATCTGCCGAAGCTTTCTCCCGACTGCGAGCTCATCGAAGGCACAAGAACTCCTTCGATCGAAAGCGCGCTCCATGCCGCGGTCTACCGCATGCGCCCCGACGTGAACGCCGTAGCGCACACGCATTCACTCTATGCTACGGCGGCGTCAGCTCTGAGGCGTCCTCTTCCCTGTCTGACGGACAATCAGGCGGTAATGTTCGGAGGAGATATCCCCACGGCACGTCACGCGCCCATCGGGACGCCGGCGCTTGCCGAAAACGTTTCCGCGGCGCTTGCGGGAGGCGCTGCTGTGCTGATGGCAAACCACGGAGCTCTGTGTGTCGGAAAAGATCTGCGTCAGGCAGCCGATCGCTGCTGTATGCTTGAATTATTTGCGAAAATATTCTTCACTGCCGCATCTGCGGGAGGGGGGACCGCGCTGAGCAGTGAAGAGGCGGCAGAAGAAGCCGCCGACATAGCTGCGCGTTACGGACAGAAGTAAAGCTTTTCGTGCAGGCGTTATCAGGATAAAAAAACAGACCTGCCTCATCGGCGGTCTGTTTTTTAAAACTTATCCAAAACTTATTTGTAATACAAATTTACAGCGAGATCGCGCTCACCGGGCAGGTAGCCGCGCAGGCGCCGCACTCTACGCAGGTGTCCGCATCAACGGAAGCTTTGCCGTCGTTTACGGAAATAGCAGAAACGGGGCATACGCCGACGCAGGCTTCGCAGCCTACGCATACTGACTGATCAACTGTTGCCTTGGCCATATTAAGATGTCCTCCTTAATTTTATCTGCATATTGCATAGGGATATATCCCTCTCATCATGTTATTGTATCGTGAAAACTTCCGGCTTTCAACTGTTATTTTCATGACAAAAGTAAGCATGTTCAGGCGCGCCGCGCAGGCGTACGCCGTAATTTTATAACATCATGCATATCAGATCTGCATTATTTAATGTAACATGCACAACCATTAGTATTTTTGCTATGGACAAAACAATATTAATGCAATAAAATCAAAGACAGTAAGAAAGCAGCTAAGCCTGCATTTTTATGCTGTTTTTATCGTTTTTCCTGAATCATATGCAGACGGGGAGGTGCCTCACAAAAAAACAAAATAATAAGATACGGTGTTTTTTGTTATCTTTGTAATCGGTTTTTATACATCCAAAAGGAGAGTGAAATTTTATGAGTAATGAAAAAGCGCGGGAACCAAAGACACCTTCATTAGCGCTTTCTGTCCTTGTTTTTCTTATCGTAGCAGTACTTATCGGCATGGCAGTTCTCAAGTGGGAGACTGACATCCATCTTATCCTCATATTCGGTGCGCTGCTTGCCGGCTGCGTCGGCGTTTTCTACTTGGGAAATCCCTACTCAAAAGTTGAAAAAGGCGTTATCGAGGGCATTATGGTGGGCATGCAGGCATGCCTCATCCTTTACACGGTCGGGCCGCTGGTCGGTTCATGGATCTGCAGCGGAGTCGTGCCGAGCATGATCTACTACGGTCTCTCAATTCTGTCTCCGTCTATATTCCTTCTTGCAACACTTATCATCTGCTCGATAGTATCGCTCTCGACCGGTACTTCCTGGGGCACGGCGGGAACGGTCGGCATCGCGATTCTCGGTATAGCGACCGGTCTTGGCATCCCGGCCCCTCTGACAGCCGGTATCATCATCTGCGGCGGCTATTTCGGAGACAAGATGTCGCCTCTCTCTGACACCACGAACCTGGCCCCTGCGGTAGCCGGCACAGACCTCTTCCAGCATATCCGCGCGATGTGCTGGACATCCGGGCCGACGTACTGCATCGTCATCGTGATCACGCTTGTTCTCGGCTTCCGTTATGCCGGCGGAGAACTTGACTACAGCAAGATAGAAGCAATAAAGACACTGCTTGCCGCGGAATTCTGGATCAGCCCGATCACACTTATTGCCCCGCTGGCGGTCATCGTGCTGTCTGCAATGCGCAAACCGGCTATACCTGCCCTTTGGGTCGGCGTGTTCATCGCGGTGATATTTGCACTCTTCCAGGGCGTAAGCATCGGCGACCTGCTGGGCATCATGCAGGACGGCTACTCGCCGGCACTGTCCGCTGAGATCGCTGACGCCGCCGAAGACGCAGGAGCCCTCGCAAAACTGCTCGGCGACAACAACATCACGCTTGAGGCCGGCGTTGTGGCCGAAGCGGCAAAAGACATAGTTTCGCTTATGGAACGCGGCGGTCTGCAGTCGATGAACTGGACGATATCCCTTATCCTCTGCGCCTTCTCCTTCGGCTGCACGATGGAGAGCTGCGGTTTCCTGAAAGTCATGCTCAACGCGATAATGAAACCCGTCAAGTCAGTGACCGGTCTCGTAGTTGCCGTTATCGCCTCCTGCCTCATCTGCGACATATTCCTCGGCGACCAGTATCTGTCGATAGCAATGCCGGGTACGATGTTCAAGAGCGAATTCGACAGAGTCGGACTGCATCCGAGAATGCTCTCCCGCTCGCTGGAAGACTGCGGTACGCTGGTCTCGGTCCTTATTCCGTGGAACACCTGCGGCGCCTACCACACCGGCGTCCTGGGAGTACCGACGCTCCAGTATCTGCCTTTTGCGTTCTTTAACTACCTGAACCCGATCATTGCTATCCTGATGACTTCCTTCGGCATAGGCATATTCTGGCGCGGCAGAGACGGCGAACCGGTCCGCGGCGGCAAGAAGCGCCCTGCGGAACTCGGCGAGGAAATACCGTTTTAGCGCAATAAGCTGAAGAAAGCTTTAATATTGAAACAGCAGCTTGAGCCTTTAGAAAGTTTGCTCTCTTCCGCATCGGCAAGAGAGGCCGGGAAATGGAAATCCGGCGCATTCGCGGTAATAGCAGTCTATCTGCTGTTCACCGGTCTGTGGCAGCTCACAAAGGGCAATTACGGCCAGAAGGCGTGGCTGAACATCTTTCTCGGGTTGTGCAGCGCTATGGTGGTAAGGTACGAAAAGCGCATCTATGTTTCCGAACTCGGGTTAGTCAAGGAAACGCATACATGGTTTTCGCACCACCGCGAGATACTTCCGTGGAAAGAAATTCGCTCAGTCACGCTGCAGACAAAAGGAGAGCGCGTTATGCTCTTCGCTGAAAGAGACGTCACAGGATGGAAGCTGCTGTTTGGCAAGGGGGATATGCCAAAACTGAAAGAGCTCATAAAGCAGTATGCCCCCAAACTCAAGATCACTGAAGTATACCCCCGCTTCTGATGCCGGGGTAAGACGGAAAAAACGCCCGCCGTTATGGCAGCTGCCAAACGGCGGGCGTTTTTTATCGCATAACTGTCAGGCGATGTCGGTAAAGCGCCGCGGCGGAAAAAGCCGCCGCTTGTTCTGTGGCGCGGAACTATTTCCCGCTTTCGCGGATCGCTTTTGCCATATTGGTGCCAAGTTCACGGCAGAGGATAAGATCCTCTTCCGTCGGGGAGGACTTGACTTCCACGGTCGGAGTGACAAGCTGCCAGTCTCCGCCCTGCTCCGCAAATACCTGCAGCTCGGCAAGCGCTCCCTTGCTCCAGCTGTACGAGCCGCAGATGCCGAGCACGCGGTTCTTCATCATCTTGTTTTTCAAAGCGCGGCAGAGCGCGGCGACAGGCGGGTAGAGCTCGGTGTTGTAGGTGCAGCTCCCGAGCACGAGCCCGCGGTATTTCCATATATCGCGGACGATATACGAAAGGTTCGAGCGGGAGGCGTCATGAATTATAACGTCCTTGATACCGGCTTCGGCGGCCGCCCTCGCTATAGTATCGGTCATGAACTTGGTGTTGCCGTACATGGAACCGTAAACTACCACTATTCCCTCTTCCGTTCTGTGACTGCTCCATTTGTCGTAAAGGTCGACGATATGCCACGGGTCGGAGCGGAGGATAGGCCCGTGCGACGGGCAGATGATCTTCAGGTCGAGAGTGCGGACCTTGGCTATCGCCTTCTGCGTCGGCGCGGAGTAGCGTCCGACGATATTCGCAAAATAGCGCAGCGTCTCATCTTCATACAGCGACATATCGAGCTCATCGTCGAATATCCCGCCTTCGAGGGCGCAGAATCCGCCGAAAGCGTCCGTTGAGAAGAGCACCTTTTCGGTGGTATCGTATGTGACCATGCTCTCCGGCCAGTGGACCATCGGAATCGTGGCAAAGGTCAGCCTGTGATGTCCGAGATCAAGCACGTCGCCCTCTTTGACCTCTACCATGCCGTCGGATATGCCGTAAAAGGCCTTGATCATCTCTATCGTCTTCTTGTTCCCGACTATCTTCATCTCCGGATAGAATTTGCGCAGTATGCTTATCGAGCCTGAGTGGTCCGGCTCCATATGGTTGACGATAAGATAGTCTATGCCGTGCCCTTCAGGCATTATCGACACGAGTCTTTCCACATAGGCTGATAGTTTGTCGGACTTTATCGTATCTATCAGCGCGCTCTTTTCATCATTGATGAAATACGCGTTGTAAGCCACCCCTTTGGGAAGAGTCCACAGCCCCTCGAAGAGATCTGTTTCTCTGTCGTTGCCGCCGATCCAATATATAGTATCGGTAACTTTGACCGCCTGCTGCATCATTATGATGTACCTCCTTGATTATTTGCTCAAAGCCGATAGATTATTATATATCAACCGCGATACTCTGTCCTGAAAATCATAATTAATAATGGTTATAAAATAGAAATTTGTCTGTAATTAACGCTAAAATGTTGCAATTTGACAGAAATTAAGCAATAATAGCACTGTGTGGTTTTTTGCGATAGTGACCCGTGTGCAGGTACAGGGGGTCATTATGGTTTATTTTGTATGTTTCGCGAGGAGGCGGAGTAATTTGTTCGAACAAACACAGCTCCAGGAAGTGGCTGAAGGGAAAAAGGCCTATGAGGCGGCAGTAGCCAAAGCGCTTACAAAAGGCCCCGAGAGAAAGGAAAATTTCACAACAGGCGGCGGTATCCCTCTTAAGAGGACATATACCCCCGAGGATGTCAACGACGTTGACTACAGCAAAGATCTGGGATTCCCCGGCGCGTATCCCTATACCAGAGGCGTCCAGCCCACGATGTACAGGGGCCGTTTCTGGACGATGCGTCAGTATGCCGGTTTTGCAACGGCTGAAGATTCAAACAGACGTTATCGTTATCTTCTGAGCCAGGGGACGACAGGACTTTCTGTAGCATTTGACCTTCCGACGCAGATAGGCTATGACTCGGACGACCCGATGGCGGTCGGCGAGTGCGGCAAGGTCGGAGTCGCGGTAGACAGCCTTGCGGACGCTGAGATCCTTTTTGGCGGAATCCCTCTCGACAAAGTCTCGACATCCATGACCATAAACGCCCCTGCGTCTGTACTTCTTTCGATGTACATCGCGGTTGCCGAGAAACAGGGAGTCCCGATGAATGCACTTTCCGGAACCATTCAGAACGATATCCTGAAGGAATATATCGCGCGCGGAACATACATCTTCCCGCCGAAACCGTCGATGCGTCTTATCACGGACATTTTTAAGTTCTGCAGCGAAAATATTCCCAAATGGAACACGATATCGATATCCGGATATCATATCCGCGAGGCAGGCTCAACCGCTATCCAGGAAGTTGCCTTTACGCTCGCGGACGGCATCGCCTACGTAGAGGCGGCAATGAAATCCGGGCAGGATCCGAATGTGTTCGGGAAACGCCTTTCTTTCTTCTTTAACGCGCATAACGACTTCATTGAAGAAGTCGCGAAGTTCAGGGCTGCACGCAAGGTATGGGCACGCATCATGAAAGATCGCTTTGGAGTGACCGAAAAGGGAGCTCAGACTCTCCGCTTCCACACCCAGACCGCAGGATGCACTCTCACCGCTCAGCAGGCGGAGAACAACATCGTGCGCGTCGCCATCCAGACAATGGCGGCGGTCTGCGGAGGCACTCAGTCGCTTCATACGAACAGCCTTGACGAGGCCCTGGCTCTGCCGACGGACAAGAGCGTACGCATTGCTCTGCGCACACAGCAGATCGTGGCTTATGAATCAGGCGTGACAAACATCGTCGACCCGCTTGCCGGCTCCTATGCGGTCGAAGCCCTCACAAAGCAGATAGAAGAGGGCGCATGGGAGTACATCAAGAAGATCGACGAACTGGGCGGAATGATGACAGCTATCGAAAAGGGCTATCCGCAGAAGAACATCCAGGATGCAGCCTATGACTATCAGAGATCGATAGAGTCGGGAGACCGCATAATAGTCGGCGTCAACAAGTTCCAGATCGAAGAGGACATGTCTGAACGCAAACTCCTTAAGGTAGACGCCAGCGTCGGCGTAAACCAGATAAAGAAGCTGCGCGAGATGAAAGAGAAACGTGACGGCGTACGCGTCAAGACGACTCTTGAAGCAGTACGTGAAGGCGCAAAGGGCGACGCGAACCTTATGCCGCTTATACTTGACGCAGTCCGCGCATATGCGACGGAAGGCGAGATCTGCGGCGTACTTCGCGAAGTCTTCGGCGAATATAAAGAGAACGTGGTTCTTTAGAATCGCGGGTGCTTTCAAGGAGGAATAGATTATGGACCGCAAAATTCGCGTAGTTGTTGCGAAACCGGGGCTTGACGGCCACGACCGTGGCGCAAAGGTCATTGCAAGAGCATTCAGGGACGCAGGCATGGAGGTCATTTACACAGGTCTCCGCCAGACACCGGAACAGATCGTTGCCACAGCGATACAGGAAGATGCAGACGCGATCGGAATAAGCATTCTTTCCGGCGCGCACGAGTACTGCTTTAAAACAATAATCGACCTTCTCAAAGAGAAGAAGGCCGATGATATAATCGTCTTCGGCGGCGGCGTTATCCCCGAGACAGACTATCCGACACTGCTTGGCTTCGGCGCCGGCGCAATATTCGGCCCCGGCACGCCTACGACAGTTACGATAGAATGGCTGGAGAAAGCCGTGGCCGAAAAGAGAGCGAAAGAGGCCAAATAATAATGAAGATCAAATGTGTAGACCATATCGGTGTTGCTGTAAAGAGTATCGATGAAGCGCTGAAGTTCTGGGAGGCAACTCTCGGAGTGAAGTGCCACGGAATCGAAGAAGTCAAGGAGCAGAAAGTAAAGACAGCGTTCCTGCCGATCGACGATACCGAATTCGAGCTTCTTGAAGGTACAGCTGAGGACAGCCCGGTCACAAAGTACATAGAAAAGAACGGACAGGGCATCCAGCATGTCGCAGTAAGAGTCGAAGATCTGGAAGCGGCGCTCGCGGAGCTGAAGGAAAAGGGCGTACGTCTGATAGACGAAAAACCGCGCATCGGTGCGGGCGGCGCCAAAATAGCTTTCGTGCACCCGAAGGCAAGCGGCGGAGTGCTTCTTGAACTCTGCCAGCGCGATTAATTCTGTAAAGATACGGCCAGGCAGCACCGGCTGCCCCGTATAGGTAATGCGGGCGTGAGCACCCTTATGGTGTTCACGCCATAGAAATTATGAGGAGGTAAAGATTTTATGGCGGACAAAACGATCGACGAACTGTGTGCTGCTCTCCTTGCCAGACGCGAAAAAGCTTCTCTCGGCGGCGGCGAAAAAGCCATCGCCAAGCAGCATGACAAAGGCAAGATGACGGCACGCGAGCGCATCGACGCAGTTCTTGACCCCGGCAGCTTCGTGGAGATCGATGAATTTGTCGAACACCGCTGCACCAACTTCGGTCTTGACAAAACAACGTTCCTCGGCGACGGCGTTGTCACCGGCTACGGCACGATAGACGGACGCATAGTCTACGTATTCAGCCAGGACTTCACTGTAATGGGCGGTTCACTCGGCGAGATGCACGCTCAGAAGATATGCAAGGTACTTGACCTTGCGCTGACCAACGGAGCCCCCTGCATCGGCATCAACGACTCCGGCGGAGCACGCATCCAGGAAGCGGTAGACGCTCTTTCCGGCTACGGCAAGATATTCTTCCGCAACGTTAAGGCAAGCGGAGTTATCCCGCAGTTTTCGATAATAGCGGGTCCCTGCGCCGGCGGCGCCGTTTACAGCCCGGCCCTTACCGACTTCATCTTCATGGTCGACAAGATCGGCATCATGCACATCACAGGACCCCAGGTCATCAAATCCGTGACCGGCGAAGACGTGACCTCCGAGCAGATCGGCGGCGCGCGCGCCCACAACTCGACTTCGGGATGCGCCCACTTCTTCGCGGCGACCGAAGCGGAATGCTACGCGCAGGTCCGCAGAGTGATGAGCTTCCTTCCCAGCAACAACATGGAAGAGCCTCCCTTCAAAGAGACCGGCGACGATCCCGCACGCATGGATGCGGATCTCCGCAACATAGTCCCGACGAACCCGAACCGTGGCTACGACGTCCGCGACGTTATCAGGAAGGTCGTTGACAACGGCGACTTCTGCGAAGTTCAGGAACTCTACGCGCTGAATATCGTCACCGGATTTGCCAGAGTCGGAGGACGCGTTATCGGCATCATCGCCAACCAGGCCAAATTCATGGCCGGCTGCCTTGACATAGACGCTTCCGATAAAGCAAGCCGCCATATCCGCATCTGCGATGCGTTCAACATCCCCATCGTCACCTTCGAAGACGTTCCCGGATATCTTCCCGGACTCAAGCAGGAGATGGGCGGCATAATCCGCCACGGCGCAAAACTGCTTTACGCCTACAGCGAAGCAACGGCGCCGAAGATAACGATAGTCATGCGCAAGGCATACGGCGGATCATACCTCGGTATGTGCAGCAAAGACCTCGGAGCAGACGTAGTGCTTGCGTGGCCGCAGGCCCAGATAGCGGTCATGGGAGCCGAAGGCGCCGCGAACATCATCTTCCGCAAGGAGATCGAAGCGGCGGAGGACAAAGTCGCAAAGAGAGCGGAAAAGATCGAAGAATATAAAGAATCCTTCGCTAACCCGTACCGCGCGGCACAGCGCGGCTTTGTAGACCGCGTCATCCTTCCCGAAGAGACGCGTCCTGCTCTTTATCAGGCGCTTCTGATGACAGAAAGCAAGAGCGAGCTGCGCCCGAAGCGCAAGCACGGCATACTGCCCAACTAATACAGGGAGCCACTGACAATGCAGAGTTCGATAAGCTCATTCTTTGTCGGGGTCCCGGGCGGGCTGATAATGTCCTGCATCGCGTTCAGCATCGTCTTCATCGTCATCATGGGACTGATGTTCGTCATGATGGGAATGAAGCATGTCTGCAACGCGATAGACAATGTCGGCAAAGCCAAAGCCGCGGCTCCCGTCCAGAAGGCAGCTCCTGCTGCTGCGCCGGCCGCTCCGGCTCCCGCAGCGCAGGCTGCCGCCGCAGCGGACGACGGCGAACTGCTGGCAGTAATATCGGCCGCTGTCGCTGCAGCGTGCGGCGCCACGGCGCGCGTTGTCGCTTTTGCTCCGGTCAAGGCTCCGGCCCCCACAGCGTGGAAAAACGCCGGCCGCTTCCAGAATACAGAAGGCTGCTAAGCCATATCGACAAACAAATTTAGGAGGTCTTTTTCTGATGTCACGCAAATACAGAATCACCGTAAACGGAAAAGCTTATGATGTAGATGTTGAAGAGATGGGCGCAGCAGCAGCGGCGGCACCGGTCGCAGCAGCAGCTCCGGCAGCAGCACCCGCTCCGGCTCCCGCACCCGCTCCGGCTCCCGCACCCGCTCCGGCGGCAGCACCCGCTCCGGCAGGCGCAGGCGCGATCACCGCTCCGATGCCCGGCAAAGTCCTCAAGGTCCTTGTGACCCAGGGCGCAGCAGTCACAGCCGGTCAGCTGGTAATCATCCTTGAAGCAATGAAGATGGAGAACGAGATCTTCTCAGCGGCGGCCGGCACAGTCACCCAGCTCTGCTGCAAAGAGGGAGACACGGTCAGCACAGGCGACACGCTCCTCGTGGTTGCTTAGCCTGATATAACCAGTCTTTCCCCGGGAGGAAAACTGAATGGAACTTTACCTTACCGCGCTTAAGGGCGTGGTAGAACAGTCGGGGTTCATAGCGCTTAATGTGCCTACGCTCATTATGCTGCTTGTGGCCTTCATACTGCTCTATCTCGCTATCGCGAAAGGCTTCGAGCCTCTTCTGCTCATGCCTATCGCGTTCGGATGCCTTCTCGTCAACCTGCCGCTTTCCGGCATCGTCGACCCGGGCGGCTTCCTTTACTTTGTAAAATTCGGCATCGACCATGAGCTTTACCCTGTCATAATATTCATGGGTATAGGTGCGCTTACCGATTTCGGCCCTCTGCTTGCCAACCCGATAACCTTCCTTCTCGGAGCGGCTGCACAGCTGGGAGTTTTCTTTGCTGTCATAGGAGCAATGCTGATGGGCTTTACGATCCAGGAAGCGGCCGGCATAGGCATCATAGGCGGAGCTGACGGTCCTACCGCCATCTACCTCTGCGCCAAGCTGGCAAAGGGAATCCTTCCTGCGGTCGCGGTCGCGGCCTACAGCTACATGTCGCTGGTGCCGCTTATCCAGCCGCCGGTGATCAAGCTTCTCACAACAAAGAAAGACCGTGCGATAAAGATGGAGCAGCTTCGCCCCGTCACCCGTACGGAAAAGATACTCTTCCCGATCGTTTCCACGATCGCCTGCGGACTCGTTCTTCCGGCGTCGGTCCCCCTTGTCGGGATGCTGATGTTCGGCAACCTGATGCGCGAATGCGGCTGCACCGAGCGTCTTTCGCTCGCGGCGCAGAATGAAGTGCTGAACGCGACCACGATATTCCTCGGAATATCCGTCGGCGCTACGATGAGCGCTGAGTCCTTCCTCACAGTGGCAACGATAAAGATCATCTGCCTCGGTCTCGTGGCCTTCATATTCAGCACGGCCGGCGGCACTCTCTTCGGACAGATCATGAAGATCCTCTCCGGAGGCAAGATCAACCCCATCATCGGTGCGGCCGGTGTTTCCGCTGTTCCTATGGCAGCCCGTGTCTGCCAGAAGGTCATCTCAAAGGAATTCCCGGGCAGCTACATCCTTATGCACGCGATGGGACCAAACGTGGCCGGAGTCATCGGCACGGCTGTCGCGGCCGGAGCAATGCTCACGCTGCTTTCGAAGTAAGCGCATCGGCTGCAAAACAGCAGATCTTAAGCCGGGGGACAGAGACCCCCGGCTTTTTTATATGAAAAAACGGAGCTTCTGTTCTTCTGCCGGAGAGGTCCGGCAGGACTGCGTCCCACTGACACTGCGCCGCATACAACTCTGAGACCAGGCGCTGCAGCGTGACGGGACACAGGCAAAGACCGTCACGCAAATACAGACTGCACGAGCCACATATACAGAAGAGTCCCGCCCAGCACGGATATCAGCATGTTGTGTCTGAGCCTGTGCACGAAAATGACAGCAGCAAGCGACAGAGCTTCCGGAAGCCCGTGCGGAGCGGATATCAGCGATACGTTTTTCAGGCAGTAGACGACAAGCATCGATACTATCGCGTACGGCAGCACGCCGCTCAGGTAGATGACAGCGGGCGGCGTCTTCCTGCGGAAGAGCATAAAAGGAAGAAAGCGCGTAAGCATCGTCACCGCGGCTATGACGAGCATCATCGATAAGAGATACACGTTATTCCGCATCGCTCCTTCTCCTTTCAATAAGCCCCTTTTCGGCGAACAGCGCGGCTGTGATCAAAAGCAGCGCCGGGATAAGAAAATGAGACGAGCCGAAGAAAAGAAGCGACAGGGCGGAAAGCACAAGCCCTGTCAGCGCCGGGATATGATCTTTCGTCTTCTCCCACTGTTCTGCGAATATGACCGCAAACAGAGCCGTCATTGCAAAATCTATGCCCTTAGTATCAAAGCGGAGCGCGGCTCCTATAAGGCTGCCGGTGAAACTGCCGGCGACCCAGTAGGATATATTAAGAAGCGTGACAAAAAGATAATAATCTCCGATAGAAACGTCATCCGGCATATCGGCGGAGCAAACGAGAGAGAAGGTCTCGTCGCAGAGTCCGAATATCAGCACCGGTTTTCTCGCTCCCATATTTTTATATTTTTCAAGCATCGATACGCCGTAAAAAAGGTGCCGGAAGTTTACCGCAAGCGTCATAAGCGCGGCGGAAAGCAGGGAAGCCCCGTTCGATATCAGTTCGACAGAGACATACTGCATCGACCCGGCAAAGATAACGAGGCTCATGACCCCCGGCCAGGCCCACCCGATGCCCTTGCTGCGCATAAGTATGCCGTAACCGATACCAAGCACGACAAAGGCAATCATGACTGGAACCGTATCCCTTAGCGCACATTTAAAAGCTCTCTTTGTCTTCTGAGAAATCCCCATTACGGCCTCTCCTGCGAATTTCGGAAAATTATAATGCAGCGGCAGATCAAAGTAAATCCGCCAAAAACAGCAGCAACAGCAACATAACAAAAACTTAAAGCGGAGCTCCGGCAAAGGAACTCCGCCACGGCATTGCTGTCAATAAAACAAAAGAAACTTTATACCCTGCTGAACTTGACCTTTATATCCTCGGGCTTCCCGAAATAGACCCAGGACGTTATCAGGACGTCGACTCCTGTCGCGGCGTATTCCGCCGCGTTTGAGCCGTTGATTCCCCCGGCCGCTGCGATAACTGCCTTAGGGAATTTAGCGCGCGCCTCTTCAACAAAAGCGGCAAGCTCGGCAGGAGAAAAGCGCTCGCACTGGACCATATCGGCGCCGGCACGCAGGAAAGAAAGCGCTTCGTAACCGTCCTCGGCTTCCGCCGCTATTTTCTTTTCGGGAAAGGCTGCCGCCATTTTGGGAATCAGCGAGAAAAAGTCATCTGTGAAAACACGGTGCTGGTCAAAGACCAGTATCGAATCTGAAAGCCCCAGGCGGTGGGGCGCAGCGCCGCCCGCGATCGCCGCTTTCAGCGAAAGAGCCTTTGTACCGGGGAAGTGCTTGCGCGTTACGGAGAGAAGGACCTTAGGATTTGCTGCGCGGGCCGCGGCAAGCATTTTGGCGGTGCGCGTCGCGATGCCGGACATATATTCCATCAGGTTCTGCGCAAGCTTGTAGCATGCGTGCAGCTGTCCCGCGCTGCCGCTTGCGGAAAGAAAGACTTCGCCCGCGCGCAGCGGCGAACCGGATGGTTTCCTGATCTCCGCTTTTGCCCCGCACTTCTCAAATATGCGGACGGCCTCTTCGACGCCGGCTGCTATGCAGTCATTTTTCGGGAAGCATGTCACTGCGCCCGGGGCGTTTTCTATCCCCATCGCCATGACTGTTGCATCCATATGCTGCAGGTCTTCCTGTATCAGCTCTTCCAGGTATTTGTCGGAGATATAGAACATGCTCATTCCTCCTTTTGGACTTTTCATCATCGGGCGCCGCCCCGTTCCGTTTTTATCACTGCGGCGCGCAGTGCAGAGGCTTTTATTCAACCGGCGGGCAATCTATTTGTTCAGCGTATCAGAAATTCATCTGTTGCAATTATAACAGAGAAAAAGGGCCCCGGCGGCCGGCTCTGCCTGTTTTACCGGCAGGTCACTCTTTCTTTGAGCTTCAGTATCCGCATTACGCTCTCGTCAAGCACGGCCTCTGATATGCTGCCGTCATAAACGGCCCGGAGCACTCCGTTGAAAGCACTGATATAATCCCAGGGCATCAGCAGGATATCACACCCCGCCTTGAGCGCAAGCACTGCTGCTTCGGCTGATGAATGCGCCTCCCTTATCGCGCCCATCGAAAGCGCGTCCGTTATCACAGCGCCGCCGTACCCCAACTCTTTTCTTAATCTACCGGCTATCAGCTCTTCGGAGAGCGACGCCGGCAGTCCGTCATCAGTCACGTTTTTAAGCGTTATATGCGATACCATCACAGTATCGGCCTTATCAAAATTATCCCGGAACGGAATCAGCTCGGCGTCAAGCAGAGCGTCCCAGCTCTTGTCGACCGCGACAAGACCGGTATGGGTGTCGTCCCTGGTATCGCCGTGCCCCGGAAAATGCTTTAAGCTCCCGGCTACTCCCTGTTCATGAAGACCGTCAAGGTACGCGCTCACCATCGCGGATACCACGGAAGGATCGCTGCCGAAGGCCCTGTTTCCTATCACGATGTTCTCCGGATTTATATTTACATCCGCAACGGGCGCAAGATCCATATTAAAGCCGTATTCTCTGATATATGCGCCGATCGCGGATGCCGCCTCCCGCACTCTGCGGGTACTGCCGTCCGCTCCGAGCGCCTGCATGCTTTCAAAGCGCGGGACGTCAAAGCCCTCGCTGTTTGCGATGCGGGCCACTCTGCCGCCCTCCTCGTCCACGGCGACAAGAGGCGCCGCGGCACAGGCAGCCGCAAGCTCAGACGTAAATCGTTTAAGCTGCCCGGGAGAGGCGATGTTTTTCCCGAACAGCGCGAAGCCGCCGGCAGGATACCGCATTAAAACCTCTTTCATATCTTCCGTCAGCTCTTTGACCCCCTGAGCATTGGGGTCGTGGATCTCATCAAGCGTGAGTTTCTTATCCAGCTGGTCCGGCCGTATCACGAACAGCTGTCCGACCTTCTGTCTGAGAGTCATCGAAGCAAGCAGCTCTTCGGCGTTTCGTACTTCAGACGCCGAAGCGGGCACTATGCATCTGTCCGGCATGATGAGAGCGGCAAAAACAGCGATAAAAAGAATAAAGACATTGCGTCGGTTCGCAGTCATCACAGAGGCTCCTTACATAGAAAAGTATTCTTTGGATATTACCGCAGACAGGCATCCGGCGCTGAGTAATCAGCGCTTTCTGACAGCGATGCTTACCGGCAGGTATTTCAGGGGATCCAAAGGCGCTCCCTTTGAATTTCTCACTTCAAAATGCAGGTGGTTGGTCGTTGCGCGTCCTGTCATGCCGACGGTAGCGATCATATCGCCCTGTTTGACGCGCTGGCCGACCTTGACGTTGTTGGTCGTATTGTGGGAATACAGCGTCCACAGCTTTCCGCCGTGGTTGATCACTATCACCTTGCCGTAGCCGCGGAAGCCGGGACCTCCGTCGGAAACGATCTCAACGATCCCGTCGAGTACAGCATATATCGGAGTCCCTTTCGGCGACAGCAGATCAAGCCCGGCATGGCCTCCCCGCCTGAAACCGCGGCTCAAGGTACAGCTTGCGAGCGGCCACTTCATATCTTTCACCAGGTCGGGTGCGCCGCCTGTCAGCATCTCTTCCCTGTCCCAGTCGATACCGCCGGAAGAAGCCAGCTTTCTCATTGCCGTCTCCAGCGGTTCTTCCTGAAGCTCCTGATAATCTACGGCGGCGCAAAGCGGCAGCGATGACAGAAGCAATATAAGAAAAGCGGCAAGCGCCCGCGTGAAGAGAGCTCTCATACGCCCAGCAGCAGATCAAGCATCTCGTCCATGATCGTCTGGTCACGACGTCCGCAGCGCATCCTGAGCGAGTGATCGGCGCCTTCTATTGGGAAATACTTCTTGTTCTTTTCCGGCAGCTTTATCGAGGAAAGCATCTTAAGACATGCAGCTTCGGAGAATATCTCGTCACAGGTACCGCGGAAGAGGACCACATCGCGCGACTTTATCCTGCCCAGCATCTCCTCGGAGGTATTTGCGCGCAGCGTGGAAAGTATCGGAAGAGGTATCATATCCCGTTCGGCCTCCGGCACGGCTACGAGCCCGGTACCGCTTAATATTACCCTGTCCACCGCATGAGAGGCCGCTATGTCAAGCGCGATTATGCCTCCGAGAGAGAAGCCCCACAGCCACAGCGCGTCCGGTCTCTGCGACAAGTCAACGGATAAGGCCGCTTCACAGTCTGCCCGTTCATCCGGATAGCTCTTTCCGCCGAAAGCATCCGTTATCCAT
>JAEEYY010000215.1 GCA_016288355.1 Synergistes sp. | reverse complement strand
TGAGAAAGCACATAGAAAAAATGGAAAAGAAGGGCTGCGGCATAGAAGAAACAGAAGCAGAAGCGTTATCCGCCGCAGTCGATATCCTGGAAGAGCTGGCAAAAGAATAAAACAGACCCGTCCGCCAAAAAAAGCGCCGTATTCCGGGATACCTTCGGGATGCGGCGCCTTTTTTTCAGCAAAAGCACAGGCAGACCTGTTACTGCAGTATATCGACCCTTTAGATCAGTCAAACCGTCTGAAAATATGATCACCGGGATCTTCCACCCTGTATATCAGGCCGTTTGCGCGATCCCATGCATAATACCCGAAGGACGCAAGTCCGCCCGTCCCGTCAATGAACTGAAGGCCGTTGGTAATAGCGTAATTTACCGTTCGTACCCCGTCATAAATAGGTACAAAGGGATATGGGCCTTCTATCTTTTTGCTTGACCAGTCGCCCGGCATTTTTACCTCGGCAAGCAGTTCGTCCAGCACACTCCTGAAATACTGCGGCATTTCTTCTATAAATAAAAGTTTCGCGCGCGATGAAGAAGCAAAGCGCATCATCAGCCACGCAGCGGCATACTTCCCCTCCTGCGAGTACCTAAGCGCATCCACCGCGTTGAAAAGCGCGTTTACCGCCACTATCTGCTTCGGCACATAGGACGAGGCGGGCAGGAAGCCTCTGACTGCTTCCCAGTTGGCGGGATCTCCGTCGGGGAACCATTTATTTACAAGCGCGCACGCTGCCGCGGCACGGACCTCGGGGGTCGGCGCACCCAGCGACAGCTGCCAGAGCTCGGCGTCGCTCCCTTCAGGCGCAAGCAGCGCCGTTCTGGAAAAATAGCCGGGGCCCTCCTCGCGTATCTTTTCCCTTGCCATCTCCCGCTCAACGAACTCGTCCCATCCTGCGGGATCCGCCGCCGCTGCCGGAAGTGCGGAACAGAGCAGTACTGTCAGCATCACCGACGCAAAAAGCTTTCGTATCATCCGATCACCCGCTCCTTTCGTCATTTATTTAATAACACCTATCACAGTGACCTCTTTTTCCCAGACTCCGCCCTGCCAGTTCCTTACCACCACGCTGCCCGGGAGCATCTTCCACATTTTCACGTCCGCGCCGGGCTTTGCCACGATATCGACCATAAATTTCGTACCGTACGCAAACGGGATAAAGACTACCCCGCTGCCTTTATAAATACGTTCGTCGGAAGACGCGGCGGAAGCTCCCGCAGGGACCGTCTTCCAGACCGGGCTTCTGCTCGGAGGATAGGCTGTAAAGGATTTGACTGCATCCGTCGTAAACATAAGCACTCCGCATTTGGAATAGCCGCGCATGAAACCGGTCAAAAATTCCGCCTGTGCTTCGGTGCCTCCTGCTGCCGGAAGCGTCCTAAGGCAGAAAGAGCCGAGATAATGAAGCGAAAAATCATGCTCCTCGGCAAGCGCACGTCCTATCACGGAAGCAGCTTTGTCACGGCGTCCCGCGGCATAGAACTCTTCCGACCTGGCGCGGGTCTCGCCCTGCTTATTCTGGTCGGATATCAGGGCAAGCGAGATGTCGTATATCTTAGGCATCGCAGACACATCGGCCGGCTGCGGAGCCGGGGCTGCGGGCACAGGTGCAGGTTCTGCCGGCTGTTCCGCTGCGGCTGGTGCAGGAACTGGTTCAGCGGGCTGTTCGGCTGCCGCGGGCACAGGCACTGCAGGCGGTACTGTTGCTGCGGGGGCAGGAGCAGGTGCTGCAGGCTGTTCTGCTGCGGCAGGCGCGGGAGCCGTGGCTGCCGGCTGTCTTTCTCCTGATCTTGCGCTCTCTTCCGCAGCTTCGCGGCTGGCCCTGGCCTGCTGCTCCTCTATTGCTCTCATTGCTTCGTTGCTGCTGCTTCCGGCAGCAGGTGCGGCAGATTCCGCTGACGCGGCTGTGTCCTGAGCGCTTCCGCTCATCTGAGCATGTATCAGCGCATCAAGCGATTCGGTGGTTGCCGCGTGGGCCGAAACAGATAAAAAGACAAACGCTGCCGCAGCTATAAAGATCATTCTGTTTATTCTCACAAAGAACACCCCTGTACGATCAGATATCGATTCAATAAATATTTATTTTATATTTACCGTACAGCCTGTCAACGCCTTTTGGCAAGAGATGAATCAAATGCTGAAAAAAGAACGGGTATCCCGCCAAAAAACAGTGACATCAGGCCATGGAGCCGGAGATTTTTACCAGGCCCTAAGGCAATGCCGCTCCACAGACAGACCCGCGGAAGGGTAAAGAACTCCGCTGCGCCGCAGGCCGCCGCACAGCCTGACACACCGGAGACAAAAATACATAAAAAGCGCGGCTGCCGGAGGAAACAGCATCATCGCGGCGGTAAAACGCGTAATTCCGGTGCAGTCGCAGAGCGGCAGTACGTTATGCAAGGTATAAGAAACCCGCAAAAAGAGCCTCTTTGAAGCTTATCTCCTGTCCTGAACATCACGCAGCCCGAAAAAATGTTAAAGCCCGCGGCAGGAAGAGCAGAGGGAAAAGCGCGTCACCTGTCTGTTCCTATCATCCTCGACAGCACGTCGCCCAGGCGCTTTATCTTATCGCCATAGGCAGCCCAGTCGCCATCCCTCTGTGCCGAAAGCGCCTCGTCATATAAAGAAGCGGCCTCGCGCGCAAGAGTCCCGATGTCACCGGCCTCCGGCTCACTTACGCCTGCCTTTTCCGCCGAAGGTCCGTTTTCCGCCTTCGTCCCCTCATATACGGTTACTTTCTGCCCCATCAGCCTTTCAAGCGCGGAGCCGAGATTCTCGCCCCATGCCACGCGTCCGCCTGTAGAGGCGATGACGCGCTTCAGCTCAGGCAGTTCTCCCTTCTCCGCCTTCAGGTAGAGCGGCTGGACATAGAGCAGCGATTGCCCTATCGGTATCACCAGCAAGTCTCCGCGAATAACGTCAGAACCGCGCTGGCTCCACAGAGAAAGCTGCGCTGATATCTCGGGACTCTGATCTATAAGGGCCTCGACCTGCCCCGGGCCGTAGATCAGCTTCTGCTTCGGGAACTGGTAGACAAGCAGCTCTCCGTAATTCTGCGGGTCGCAGCGTCCCGCCATCCAGCCTATGAGGTTATTGCGTCCCAGGGGCATATAAGGCACTATGATAGCGAACTCCGGTCTCTTCTGCCCCCACAGCTTCATCGTCACATAGTTAGGTTCTATGCGCTTCTCGCGCCCTACGGGAGTTACCTCCCAGACGTCCTCGCGGTTGTAATAGGTGTTGGTATCCGTCATATGGTAAGTGGTATAGACCTCTGTCTGCACTTCAAAGAAATCTTCGGGATAGCGCACGTGGGCGCGCATTTCATCCGTAAGCTCCGATTTGTCGCGGAAAAGCCCGGGGAATATCTTCTTCCACGTGCAGAGAATAGGATCGCTGTCGTCATACGCAAAAAAGGCCATCTGCCCGGTATAGGCGTCTGTAACCCCCTTGACGCTGTTGCGCATATAGTTCACGCCGAAGAAATGCAAGAGCGTCCTGTCGCTCGCCTCAAAAGGCTTCGAATACGGGTAGCGGTCCGTCCAGGTAAAGGCGTCCTGCACCCACTTTATGCGCCCTTCCGTAAGGACAGGATAGGTCTCCGCGTCATAGATGAGGAAAGGCACGGCCTTTGCAAAGGCCTGTCTGACATTGCGGTTGTAAAGCACACGGCTCTCCTTGTTCAGCGCGCCGGTAAAGAGTATCTCCGAATCGCGGAAACGCAGCGCAAAAAGGATCCGTCTCCAGAGAGAGCCTATCGAAACGCCGCCTTTCTCCGCATAGGTCGTGCGTACGTTTGAATCCCCCATCGGGTAGTCGAATTCCTTTACGTTCGTTTTCACAAGCACATAAGAGTAGCGCCCCGTGCCGTAATATATCTCCGGACGCGTCAGAGGGACCTGTACAGAGGAGCGCACCGGTATATCCCTCATGAAAAAGAGCGGCATCCCTCCGGATTCTATCTCGTTCACCGGGTTCATCACGACCCCGAAGCCGTGCGTGAATTCAAGATGAGTGTTGACCCATGTAGGGTTCTGCAGCCTGGAAAGGTCAAGCTCCCTTACGCCCAGTATCACCTGACGGCTGCGTCCGTTTATCATATAGCGGTCTATGAAGACGTCGTGGAAATTATAGTAGGTCCTTATCGCCTGCAGCTGCCTGTAAGTGCGCAGCAGCGGCGAATAATCCCACAGACGGATATCCTGTACGGTATCGTTCTCCGCGGCCAGCTCCTCCGCAGTCACTTCGGCCTCCGGCTTTACGGCTACAGATGTCACTTTTTCCAGTCCGAAGCCGCGGCGCGTAAAATCAAGATGATAGGCCAGATACTTCTTCTCCCTTTCATATTCGTTCGGCTTCACTATATACTGCTGCACCAACCCGGGCATAACGGTGCGCGCGGCAAACCCCGCGGCGAAAAGCACCGCTATCACTACAGCCGACAGCTTCCATGCCGGACGGAAAAAATTCACAAAAAGCAGCGCGGCGGCCGCGAACATCGCAAACGAAAGAACGGTAAGCGCGGGGAGCACGACTTTTTCGTCGGTGTAGCCCGCGCCGAAGACCACGCCTGTCGGTGAGAAAAGCAGCTCATAGCGGGCAAGCCAGCAGCCCGCCCCCAGCAGCACGAGCACCGCGGACGCAAGCAGCGTCAGATGCAGGCGCGCCGGAGGAGCGACATAGAAACGCCCCGGTGAGAAGACCGCGGCGCGCGCAGCAAAGTACGCGGCGGCGGTGCCGACCAAAGCCATCAGCATAACGCTGCGGAGCCACTCCTGCAGGAACGTCAGGAAAGGCAGCGTAAAGACATAAAAGCCGGCGTCCAGGCCGAATATCGGGTCGGCTTTGC
>JAEEYY010000214.1 GCA_016288355.1 Synergistes sp. | reverse complement strand
CTGACAGTGGCCGACAGCATGACGGTAGCGGGCGGCACCGAGATAAACGCCTCCGGCATAAAGAGCAATGCGGTAAGAGTAAATACGGCGGCAGGCGAAGTAGTGATAAACAACGACGGCATATCGGCCGGCGGCAATGTCATAAGCAATGTGGCGCCGGGAGTTGCGCCCACAGACGCTGTGACCGTAGGCCAGCTCAACGACAGCACAGACAACCTGTACAGAGCCTACAGTGAACTCTCCGACGAGATAGAGGATCTGGGAGCGGAGACGGCGGCCTTAGCCGGGCTCAAGCCGATCCAGTACGATCCGCTTGAACCGACGCAGATAATGGCGGCGGTAGGCGCGTACAGGGGGACAGCGGCTGTTGCTGTGGGAGTAGCGCACTACATGCGGGAGAACCTGATGTTCCACATAGGGGCGTCCTACGGCGGTTCGGAGCACAGAGTGCTTGCGAACGCCGGCGTTACGTTCAGAGTGGGAGCCAAAAAGGTCGGAATTCCGGATCGCTACAAGGCCGGGCCGATCAGCGCGACATATGTGATGCAGGACGAGATAACGGCGCTCAAGGCCGAGAACGAAAAGCTGAAAGCAAGCAATGACAAACTGCAGGCAGGTTATGACGAGATCAAAAACGATAACGAAAAGATTCGCGGCGACAATAAAAAGCTGCAGGAGAACGTCGAGGAACTCCAGGCACAGGTCCGCATGCTTATGGAGGCTGTCGGCAAAAAGTAATCCCCGTAAGGCCGCGTAAAACGGCTGTCCGCAGTGAACAGGCAGCAGGAGCAATTAAAAAAGAGGAAGGGCGTTTTTCCTTCCTCTTTTTTTGCTTTCATGTTTTTTGAAAATAGCCGTCAGACCCGGTCTCCGGGAAAAAGGCGCTGTATTATCTGATATATGCCAGCAGCATTTCGCGGAGTATCTTGCAGGCAAAGGCCGTGGATACGCCGGAGCTGTCGTAATGGGGCGAAAGCTCGCATATGTCAAATGCCTTTACGTTAAGCCCGCGCAGTACAAGAAGCGCATCAAGCAGCTCGGCAAAGCGCAGGCCTCCGGCCTCCGGCGTTCCGGTGCCGGGGAATTCCGAGGGGTCGGTCACGTCAAGGTCCAGCGTAATATATACAGGCGCACTGCCTATTTCTTCAGCTGCCGCGGAGATGCTCTCCGCGCGGAATTTTTCCATTTTCGTATGACCGTGCGACCAGGCCATTTCTTCTCTGCTTCCGGAGCGTATGCCGAACTGGTATATCCTGCCGTCTCCGAGCAGTTCCCAGCAGCGCCTTATCACCGATGCGTGTGAAAGCTTTTCTCCCATATAGTCTCCGCGCAGATCGGCGTGAGCGTCAAATTGTATCAGCCGCATATCCGGGTATTTTTTTGCGCAGGCCCTGACCGAACCGAGAGTTACAAGATGCTCTCCTCCGATGAGGCAGGGCGTTTTGCCGTCGTCAAGTATCCCGGACGCCGCTTCTTCCGTTATACGCAGCGCGGCGCAGGCGTTGCCGAAGGGCAGTTCAAGGTCGCCCGCGTCAAATACTGCGATATCTTCCAGATCTCTGTCCTGATAGGGACTGTAGGTCTCTATGCCGAATGATTCATTGCGGACAGCGGAAGGAGCGAAGCGTGTCCCCGGCCGGAAAGATGTCGTGGAATCAAAGGGGGCGCCGAAAAGCACGGCGTGTGCCTCCGCATATCCCGCGCTGCAGCCTATAAAGCCCGGGAGGTTTGCTTCCATCTAATCCCCGAGCTCCAGCTCTTCTTTTACGTAGTTGGGCAGCATGAACGCGCCGGTGTGTATCCCGGTGTTATAGTATTTTGTCGCCAGGCCGAGCGAGTTCCACGCATCAGCGTCTACGCGCAGCGGATCATATTTCTTGGATGCAAAGCCGAAGAGCCAGTGTCCCGAAGGATATGTCGGGATATGCGCCTGGTAGACGCGGCAGATCGGGAAGAAATCCTCAATGCGGCGGTGCGCACGCTTCATGGAGGCCCTGTATGAATCATAGTAGGGGTTTTCGTGCTGGTTAACGAGTATGCCGTCGTCGGTGAGCGCCTTGCAGCAGTTGCCGTAGAATTCCTTTGTGAAAAGGCCTTCGCCGGGGCCGAACGGGTCTGTCGAATCGACTATGATAAGGTCGTACTTTTCCTCCACTGTGCGCACGAATTTAAGGCCGTCTTCGAAAAATAGCGTGACTCTCGGGTCGTCAAGTTTTTTCGATGTGAAGGGCAGCAGTTCGCGGCAGACTTTTACGACCATCTCGTCTATATCCACCATATCGATCTTTTCGATCGTCTTGTAGCGCGTGAGCTCGCGCACAGTGCCGCCGTCTCCGCCTCCTATCACAAGAACGCGCTTTATCTGCGGGTTCGTCGCCATCGGGACGTGGACGATCATTTCGTGATAGATGAATTCATCCTTTTCCGTGAGCATCATCAGCCCGTCAAGAGTAAAGAAACGCCCGAATTCATCCGAGTCAAATACATCTATCTGCTGGAAGGGGCTTTTGCCTCCGAAAAGCTGTTTTTTTACCTTTATTGAAAAACGTACAGTCGGTGTGTGTTCTTCTGTGTACCAAAGCTCCATCTCATATCCTCCTATTTTACCGTGCAGATGTTGTTCAGTTCCATATCCTGCGGCCCCATCACAAGCGAGCCCTTTTCCTTCGCATACAGTATGTAGGCGAGAGCTTCTTCGGTTATCTCCTCAC
The DNA here is from genome assembly GCA_016288355.1 of Synergistes sp. Taxonomy (GTDB): domain Bacteria; phylum Synergistota; class Synergistia; order Synergistales; family Synergistaceae; genus Synergistes. The sequence goes on along the minus strand of JAEEYY010000214.1, from coordinate 9,146 downwards.
CGGGGGCAAGTATAGGTATACCCGGCGGATAGCACATGACAAATTCCGCAGATATCCTGCCGACGGAATTTCTTATGCATACGGGTTCGCTTTCAGCGTAAAACGCGTCCTGCGGCGTCATTCTCACGACCGGCGGTATATATTCATGGTCCAGCAGCTTAAGCCCTTCGCGCCCGTGCAGCCTTTTTATCTCGGAAAGAGCCGCCACCAGCCGTTCGATCGCGTAATGATTGTCTCCGACGGAAACGATGGCCAGCATATTGCCCATATCTCCGAATTCCGTCTGTATACCGTAGTCGTCTCTGAGCAGATCATATACCTCTATGCCGGCAAGTCCGGTCTTCAGCGTGTTGACGGAAAGTTTGGTCACGTCAAAATCACATATATAGCTTCCGTCGATTATCTCACGCGAAAAGGCGTAATAGCCGCCTATTTTGTTTATCTCGCCGCGCGCATATTCCGCAAGCTCTGTCACGCGCTTGAAGGTCGCGTCTCCCTTTGTCGCAAGCGCTTTGCGGGCTATGTCGAGCGAGACCATCAGCAGATAAGAGGCGCTGGTAGTCTGAGTGAGGTTTATCACGGTGCGCACGTAATCAGGATTTACCCGCCCGCGCTTCATTAACAGCATCGAGCTTTGCGTAAGGGATCCTCCGGTCTTATGCATGCTGACCGCGGCCATATCGGCTCCCGCTTCCATAGCCGACACGGGAAGCCCTTCTGCGAAATAAAAGTGCGTTCCGTGCGCCTCATCCGCGAGCAGGACCATGCCTGCGCGGTGCGCCGCGTCGGTTATCCGCCTGATATCGGGACATATACCGTAGTAGGTGGGGTTATTGACAAAGACAGCTTTTGCTTCCGGGTGCGCCGCTATCGCGGCTTCGGCGTCCTCCGCTCTCATGCCGAGCGATATGCCAAGATCCGGGTGTATGCCGGGGTCGACGTAGATCGGGATTATCCCCGCTATGATCAGAGCGTTTATCGCCGATTTGTGGACGTTGCGCGGCAGGATTATAGAGTCGCCCCGTTTGCAGACGCTCATTATCATTGCCTGCACTGCGGCGGTCGTGCCTCCTATTATAAGAAACGCCCTGTCGGCGCCGAACGCGTCGGCTGCAAGCGCCTCAGTCTCCTTTATCACAGACGTCGGGTGTCCCAGGTTGTCAAGAGGCTTCATCGAGTTGACGTCGACCGAAAGACACTGTCTGCCCAAAAATTCGGTGAGCTCCGGCGTGCCGCGCCCCTGTTTGTGTCCGGGGACGTCGAAAGGCACAACGCGGCTGGCCCTGTATTCTGAAAGCGCATCCAAAAGCGGGGCGGAGTTCTGATCCAGAGTATAACGTTTGTCTTTCATAACGCCCTCAGTAAAGGTTCATCCCGTAATATATCTCGAGCATCTCTTTTGTTATGCGGTCCGTTATCGAAAGCCGCTCTTCGGGAGGGAGCTCGCGCGGGTCGACATTGAAAAGATAGTCTGCCAGATGTATCTCTTTCAGCATCATCTTTGTATGGAAAATGTTAGACTGGTAAACGTTTACGTCTATCGCATCATAGCGCTTGAGCGTCTCTTCATCAATAAAGTTCTGTATAGAATTTATCTCGTGATCCTTATAGTATTTCTTTCCGTTTACGTCTCGCGTGAAACCGCGTATGCGGTAATCCATCGCGATGATGTCCGAATCAAACTGCCCTATAAGGTAATTGAGAGCGTTCAGAGGGGATATCTTCCCGCACGTCGATACGTCTATATCCACCCGGAACGAGCTGATATAGTTGTTGGGGTGAAATTCGGGGTACGTATGCACAGTGACATGGCTTTTATCCAGGTGCGCAAGTATGGTCTCGCTTTCGCCGGCTGTTTTTTCGGGCCAGTTTCCGCGGTTGCATGAAGCGTCGATCTGCGATTGAGGAACTGTCTCTTCCGATATCAGGATGGCAACGCTTGCCCCGCGGGGGTCATAATCCTGTTTGGATATGTTGAGAATGCTTGCGCCTATTATATCAGTAACGCCGCAAAGTATTTTTGTGAGCCTTTCGGAGTTGTACTGCTCGTCAATATAGGCGATGTAGTCCTGCTTTTCTCTGTCTGTTTTTGCAAAGCAGATGTCGTAGATATTGAAACTCAGAGTTTTCGTCAGGTTGTTGAATCCATAAAGCTGGATCTTGTCTTTCAACCCTATCCCCACATCCCTTCTCAAGCCGGAGGCTTTATATTTTGCCGCGGAAAACTCCGCAGCAGTTGGGACAAGACTATACATATTAGGGATAGTCTTGTCAATTGTCTGTGTTGTATCTGAAGTCTATTTTAATATAAAAAATATAAAAGGTGGAACAGCAGCGTGAGCAACCGGCAAATATGGAAATAACAAGACGCTCGGATAATACTGTTTGCGCGGCCTGTCATCCCCGACTGCACAGACGGCGGGAGCAGGCGAAGTCTGCCGCTATTCCGCAGCTAAAGCTGCTTTTTCCGCCTCTTTAGCCGCTTTCCAGACATAGAGTCCCAGCGCTAGCCCGATGACGCCGTATACCATAAATGTTCGGAAATATTCGCCGAGCAGGGCCTGACCGAAGAGCGACTGTCCTATCTCCGGCGACATTATGAACATCGAATTGAAAAGTATCGTGCCGAATATCGCGTTTTTAACGTTTGCGTTTGAAGTGGAAGCGCCTCCCACAAGAAGCGACGCGACGGAGAACATGCCTATCTGTGTATGTGCGTTGTAGGTGTTGAGCGTACCCATGTTCTGAAGGTAGATTATCTGCCCCCACGAGGCGAGCACCGTGGAGATAACGGTCGCTGTTATCCTTGTGCGGTCTACGTCTATGCCGGAGACGCGAGACACGTTCTGGCTGAAGCCTGTGGAACGGAAATCCTGTCCCAGCTTTGTTTTTGTTATCAGCGACGTGAAGATGCAGAGCGCAATTATCATAAGTCCTGTGACCACGGGCACACGGCGCACCGCCATGAGCTGCGAGCCGGTAAAGACGGCGTGCAGCGAGACTGCCGCGACGGCGCCTCCAAACAGCAGATTTGCCGCTGCCTGACCACGGACGTTTTTGTAATCTTCGCCGCGCCTTTTGTTTATGAGCCAGCGCGCTGCGGTGAATATGATTATTCCCGCCGCCGTAAGCAGCAGCGCGTAAACAAAGGGCATAGTGCACAGATCGTCAAGCGCGTATTTCAGCCCGCCCGCCTTGACCGGCACAAGGTCGACAGTCATTCGCACTCCTATCCCGTCGGGCTTGATCATCGGGTGGGCAGCCGGAACGGCAATTATTACCCCGACTACGAAAAGAAATAGGAACTGGTAGATGCCGTTGGCAAAGTAGCCGACAATGAGGCTTGCGATCATCTCCTGCCCTCTTGTCCTGTTGTACAGCAGTCCGGTCAGGTATCCGCATGCCGCAGCGACGAAAAAAGCTATGCAAAAAGCGCAGAGCAGACCCGAAAGGCCTCCGCCGCCGAAGTATCTGACTATCGAGACCGCTATCTGTCCCGACATAGCGCCTATAACAATGCCGAAATTCAGCCCGAGCCCGGCAAGGACCGGGATTATAAGTGAAAGTACGAGAAAGGAGTTTCTGAATATGCGGCTCGAGAGTTCGGAAAGAAAGAACGGCAGAGTGACATTGTCCGATATAAAAAAGCCGAACAGCGTGAAAGCAATAAATATCAGCGTGACTATGTTGCCGAGAAGCCACTGTGCGGCTGCATGCCCCGGCGTTTTTGCGGCGTTTGGCGCCTTCGTATCATTGATCATTTTGCATCTCCTTTGACCTGAGTCAGCGCATAGAGTATTATGCCGTTCTGGATGATCATCCTCATTATCTCGGAAAGATCGGTGCCTGCGAAAACTTCGTTTGCGACCGGAAGCGCTGTCGTAAGAAGTCCCTGAAAGAGAATCACGCCTATCACGACATGTGATACCTTTGCGCGCGACGCGGTAGCCCCTCCGATAAGAACGGCGGCTACCGCCGGGAACGCCATCATAAGCGGCGCCGTGTAAAGCTGGGCGTAGCCGAAGCTCTGGCTGTAGACGATTATTCCTGCCGCTCCCAGTATCGTGGAGATAATATTCGCCAGTATGCGGTTTCTGTCGATATCGATTCCGGCCGCGCGTGCAAATTTCGGATTAATTCCGCCCGCGGATATAGCGATGCCTGTCTTTGAATGGAAGAATAACTGCGTAAGAATGCAGAATACTGCGAATGTCAGCAGCAGACCGGTAGGAATAATGACTTTCCCGATACGGAATTCAAGTATCCTGTTCAATATCTGCGCCGCTCCCACAGCGTCAAGCTGTATCGTTTCCCTCAGTCCCTTGCCTATGAACCAGCCCATCTTTGGATTTTTGAACGGCAGCGTGAGCCATGCAAGGCACATGAGCGCCACGACCGAAAAACCGGTATATGTGGCTATCGTCATTTCGGAACCTTTGACTGCGTTCATAAGTTTGCCGTAGATATAGCCTGCCGCAGCCGCAAGCGGCACGCAGATGATAAAAGAAAGCACAAGCCACCAGCAGCCCATTGCACCTGCCTCTATAGCGCATACCATCGCAAACAGACCGCAGACTATGCCGATCGGCAGCGCAAAGTTGGGGCCTGTGCCGGACTGTATCGCCGGCACCATCGCAAGAACAAGTATCCCGTTCATGCCGGCGCGTTTTATCGTGTCCGAGATAAGAGCCTGCATGGAAATGCCGGCCGCGAAGCCGCCCAGCAGCGTAAGCAGCCAGAAAACGGCAATTATCAAAGTGGGCATGCCTATATCCCCCGCCGCGGATAAAAGACGACCCGGCGAACAGTTTCCGTTTGTTTTTCCAGCCATCATCTGCCGCTCCTTTCGGCGTGTTTTTCCCTGCTGCCTGACATCATCAGTCCGAACTCGGCGTCGGCGGCGTCCGGCGGGAGCACGCCGCTGACGTTTCCTTCGCAGACGATCATTATCCTGTCGCAGATGCTGCGGAGTTCCGCCAGCTCTGAAGAGGTCATAACTATAGTCATGCCGAGCTCTTCATTAAGCTTAAGCAGCAGGTCGAGTATAAGTTTTTTTGCGCCTATATCTATTCCGCGCGTAGGTTCGGATACGAAAAGAAAAGCCGGCTCAAGCGTCAGCGCCCGCGCCACGCAGACTTTCTGCTGGTTGCCGCCGGACAGCGACCCGGCCTGCTGCTGAGGCGAACCGCAGCGAATATCAAGCTCCTTTATCATCTTCAGAGCGTGTTCTCTTACCGCCCTGTTATTTCTGAACTCCATCCCCAGGAATTTTGTCATGAAACGTCCTGAAGTCTGCATTGCGGTGAACGCGATATTCAGCTCTATCGATTCGCGCAGCAGAAGTCCGGCCCCCTTTCTGTCTTCGCTGACGAATGCAAGCCCCGAGCTTACAGCGGCAAGGGGGTCGTTCAGCTTCATTTCTTTTCCGCTGAAAATGACCTGCCCTTTTGAGGGATACATGCCCATTATCCCGTTTGCTATACCGAGCTTTCCCTGTCCGGCAAGGCCTCCTATGCCTACGATCTCGCCTTTTTTGACCTCAAAGCTCACCCCGCGGACGCGCTCTCCCGGCATCGCCACATGAAGATCTTTGACGAACAGCTCCGTCTCGCATGATATGTTTCTTTCCGCTCCGGTATTTCTTTCTATAGAGATCTTTCTGCCGATCATAAGAGACGCTATTTCAGCCGCATTTGTCCGAGCTATGTTTTTTGTCGCGACATGTTCTCCGTCTCTCAGTACGGTCACACGGTCCGCCGTGCTTACTATCTCGTCGAGGCGGTGACTGATGAAGATTATTCCTATACCCATACCGGCCAGGCGCTTTATTGCGGCAAGCAGATGCCGTGCCTCCGTTTCTGTCAGCACCGCCGTGGGCTCGTCGAAAACCAGTATTTTTATGCCGCTCTTGTCTATCTCTCTTGCTATTTCTATGAACTCAAGATGCCCGACCGGCAGCCCCGCCACCATTGTGTAGGCCTCAATATCCATATCGAGCCTGTCAAGCGCCCTGCGTGCGTCGGCGTTCATCTTTGCCGTGTCCAGCGTCTCAAGCTTTCTGCCCAGGAGTTTCGATATGATGTTCGGCGAGGTCGTCTCCCTGTTCAGTTTGATGTTCTCCGCGATGCTGTACTGGGGTATCAGCATGAATTCCTGATGTACCATGCCGATGCCGGCCTTCATTGCGTCATGCGGAGACTTTATGCCGGCATTTCTGCCCTCTATGAGTATTTCCCCGTCGAAGCCTCCGGTCGCGTGTATGACCGGCATGCCGAAGAGTATGTTCATAAGCGTGGATTTCCCCGCTCCATTCTCTCCGATCAGCGCGTGTATCTCGCCTTTTTCAACTTCGAAACTGATATTTGACAGGACTTTGTTGCCGTAATAGCTTTTTGAAATATTGCGGAAACAGAGAAGTGCTTCTCCCAACAGGCTCCACCCCCGATCCCAAATTTATCAAAGAGCGCCGCGGAAACGGATTCGCAGCCAAACGAGCTGCGAATCCGTTTTTGCGGACGATCATGCAGTTATGTTCTTTTGTCGTGCCGATGAGTTGTTTATCTGTCAGTAGGTAAGGAAATCCATAAGAACGAAAAGATACGTCGGATATTCAGTGCCTGCTTCATCTACGTAAGGATTTGTAGCGACGCTTGTCCCGGCATAGCCGGACATGCATTTTTCCAGCGCGGGGATATCGAGTTTATCAAAGGGAAGCCTGCCGTCTATGACCTGCATCGCATATTCCGTGCCTGCGGCGGTAGCCATCATCGAGACCGGCACAGGCCATGTCGACAGGCGCCCTTCGACGCCTTTTTCCTTCAGTATCCTTCTTGTTTCGTTTATAACATGCTGCAGGTTGCCCTGCTGTGAGGCGTCGGACTTTATGCCGAGCGCGGTGGGGAAGCCGTGGTAGGGGGAGGGGCAGCAGGGCTGCGGGTAGATCGCTTTTGTGTCTACGACCGCTTTGATAAGCGGTATCTGCATCGCGCAGTTAGTCGAGAAGAAAGCGGTGTCGCTGCCGTATTTCGCGACCATCTTGGGGACGTCCTCCAGAATGAACTGCTGCGCGCCGGGAAGCCCGGAATCGCCGGTGGGGTCGGGCGCCGTGGCGTCGACGAATACAAGGCCGAGTTTGGCGCACTCTTTTCTCATTATCTCCCGGCGCGAGGATAGCAGCACCTGCGACATATGCCTTGGGAATGAGTAATGCACGAAGGTCTTTGCTCCAAGCTTCTTTGCCTGCCGCGGAACGGCGTATCCCATGCCGAGGTCATCAGCCTGGATGATAAGGTTTGCCCTGGCCGCAACGTCCGGCGGATTTTCCTGCGGCGTCGAATAGATAATGAAAACATCTTTCCTTGTTTCAAGGAGTTTGTCCACTGCGGCATTTGTGCCCGGAACGGCCTGATTGATGATGAGAGCTTTGATCTGAGGGTCATACGCAAGCTTTGCGACTATGCTGACCATCTGTTCCTGTTCCGCCATGAAATTGTCGGGCCAGGTGACGTGGACTATGCGGTCTCCGTACTTCCTGACCATTTCCTGTGCCGAACGATACTCCTCTTCATTCTGCGATACTGTGTTTGTTACGATCGCGACCTTGCCGGCGGGCGCAGCAGACGCTGCCGCGGCGCAGGGTATGATGGAAACAACAACGCACACGAATATGACTGCCATTTTAGTGGCCCAGAGGTTCTTCACTTTTACTGCCTCCTTATATGGGGTTGTATTAAGGTGCTTTCTAAAAGTCTAAGCGTTATGCCCTTTTGTGTCAATCGCGCGGCAGGAAGTCCCTCCCGCGCGCCGGAGAATGAAGCGTCCTGTGTGCCGGAAGGTGCCGGCAGGGTGAGCAGCAGGCTGTGTTATAATCTGGGATAAAAACGGGCCCGGCCTTTTGAAACCCATGGAGCTGCTTAAATGCCTTATTCAACTGACGATAATAGAGCCGATAATAAATTTATGGAAACAGAGCCTATGGTGCGGCTTATCCTGCGCTTTGCGCTGCCGGCGATGGTGGGTATGGTCGCCGGCGCTATATACAATATCGTCGACAGGATATTCGTAGGCCGCTATGTAGGTTCATACGGGCTTGCCGCGATATCGGTAAGCTTTCCCTCCATGCTCTGCATGATAGCTTTCGTTCTCTTCATATCCACCGGAGGTGCCTCCCGCGTCTCCATAATGCTCGGCGCGAAGAAGCAGGAGGAGGCTGAGCGCGCGCTCGGGGCCGCGTTTGTGATGCTCTTCGCGGTAGCTCTGTTTTTTATGCTGCTTTCGTTCTTCGGCGCGGAGCGCATGCTCAGGCTCTCCGGCGCGGACGACAAGATCCTTCCTTCCGCGCTAAGTTATCTCAGGATACTGCTTTTCTGCGCCCCGCTGGGGCTCTTCGGCTTTGCCGGCAACTCTCTTGTCAGGGCAAGCGGCAGTCCGAAGTATGCGATGTTTTCGCAGCTTATCGGCGCTGTTTCAAATATCGTGCTCGATGCGCTCTTCATCGCCGGCCTTGGAATGGGTGTAAAAGGCGCGGCCTACGGAACAGTTATCGCCCAGGGGATATCCGCCGCCGTTTCGCTTGCATATTTTTTAAGAAAAAGCTCCTATCTGCGCATCAGGGCACGCTTTATCACGATCCCGCATCCCGATATCGTAAAGCGCATATGTTCAGTGGGGATCTCTCCTTTCCTGGTAGAGCTCTCTTTTGTGGTGTTCATGACTTTGATGAACCGCTTCGTCGCGTTTTACGGTGGAAACGACGGGCTCTCTGCCGTAGGCATATTTCTGAGCATAGATTCGCTGCTCTTCCTGCCGGCCATGGCTATAGCAGAGGCGACGCAGCCTGTGATCGGCTACAACTACGGCGCCGGGCTGCCGCCGCGCGTCAGGGAAGCGATAAAGTACGCGCTCTGCCTTACGATCGGATTATATGTGATCAGCTTTCTGGCCGCGGAGCTTTTCGCCGAGGAAATGATGAGGTTCTTTACTGCCGATGAAAATATACTTGCCGTCGGCGTGCCGGGCATGAGGATAGGGTACATGGGCATGCCCTTTATGGGAATAACGCTTGTCACACTCTCCGCCCTCCACGGGCTGGGCAAAGGGGGAATGTCCCTTGTGCTTTCGTTCTGCAGGCACGCTCTCTGCATGTT
>JAEEYY010000213.1 GCA_016288355.1 Synergistes sp. | reverse complement strand
TGAAAGGCGCAAACCCAGATTTCAGCGAAGTTTGCGCCTCTGTTATTTTTAATTAAAATAAAAATGGAGCCGACTCCCGGCATAGGATATATCGCATTATCATGGCTTGGGGAGATTCGGAGTCTAATATGGAGTCAAACAGGTAGAATCCTCGGAAAATTGATTTTCCTCCCTATTTTTGCATCTGAAATACAATCGAAGCACTCCGGAGAAAAACAACGAAAGGTTGATGACGAGTGCTTACGATTAAACAGATAATGGCCCTCAAGGCCGGTAATAAGCGCAAAAGTGTCAAAGTGGACGAAAACCTCTACGTGGATGTGCTGCCATCTGGTACAAAGTCCTGGATATTCAGGAAAATGTTTAATGGACAGAAGCTGAAAAAGAATCTGGGACGAGTTGATTCCGTCTCCTTGTATGAAGCGAGACGTGCACGTGATGAACTGCTTCAGGAGCTTGAAACAAGCTATTCTTCGGGCAGTCAGAGGAATGAAAAGGGCGTCACATTTGCGGAAGTAGCTCAGGAATGGATGCGCGTTAAGTGTGTGCCATGCACTGGCCAGAAGAATATTGACAGGCAGCAAAGGCGTTTGGATCACTATGTACTGCCGGTGTTTGGCAACTGTGAATGCAAATCAATCACAGGACCGCAGATACTTGCGCTGTTGAGGCAGATTGAAGCGGATGGGCATTTTGAACTAGCTCATCGTATCGCCAACCTGATGAGCATGATTTTTCGGTTTGGGGTTGCCTGTGGCTATACAGATCGGGATGTTGTTCCTGACCTGCGTTGAGCCCTTATTCCAACCATGATGACACATTTTGCGTCAATTCACAAACCAGAGGAGATAGGAGAGCTTATACGCAGAATAGAAGCTCTTCCTCCCTGTTCGACAAAATACGGATTACTTCTGTGTGCTCACACCTTTTGTCGTCCGAGTGAGGTGCGGGAGGCCAAATGGAACGAGTTTGATTTTGAACGTGCGGAATGGCATATTCCTGCTGAAAGAATGAAAATGGGGCGTCCGCATATTGTACCTTTATCCAAGCAAGTCCTGTTGATATTGGAAGAAGCAAAACAAGCCTGCTGCGGGAGCGAATTCGTGTTGCCATCGCCCTGGCGTGGAGATAAGTGTATCGGACCAGACGCTTTTCGCATGGCGTTCAGGAGATTGGGATATGTTGCTGGAACAATGACTGCCCACGGATTCAGGTCCATGGCAAGTACAGCGTTGAACGAACATGAGTGGCCAGCGGATGCGATTGAGAGGCAGCTGGCACATGTTGAGGGCAATAAAGTCCGAGCCGCATATAACCATGCTGATTTTATGGACACGAGGAAACGAATGATCCAGTGGTATTCCGATTATTTGGAAGCTCTCGTGAACAGGACGGAATTGCCTGAAGATGTTCGCTAGATAAAAACGGGAGGGTGTCAGATTAAAGGCACTCTCCCGTTTTTGTCATCCTATGCATATGGTTCCTTTGGGCGCGATATGCCAGCACATGACCTTCCTATGAAATGATTTTATTTTTCCTCAGTAAGGCTTCTAGATCTTTGATAGCTTTGTCTCTTTTGATTTTGGCTGCATCCAACTCCTGTTTTAACTCGGACAATTTTGCATCAGGTACTTTGTTTTTTGCTTTTTTACTTTTATTTGTCTGTATCGCTTTATCGTATTCACAAAATGCTTTATAATATTCTTTTAATATCTTGGCATTTTTAAAGGCTTCATCGTCTTGGTTTTTGCTGCTTTGGTTTCTGACACCCAGCAAATGTGGGTAATCCACACCGATACAGGCAAGGGCAAAGTTGAAAGTATCCATGTTTGCAGGAATGTTGTTTGGTGATTTTTGGAAATAGTCGAAAACCAAATCAACAATGTACTCCTCAGTTATAACAATACCTGCCCGATCAAGAACATCAAAAACAATTGTATTATCCCTTACTCGGCCCGCTGCGATTAAAAATGCAAAAATAAGGTTACGACTGGGAGGTGTTATTTCAAAATTTAGAAAATCAGTGGGCTCGTGATTGCTAAACCATCTTTCATAGTGGGATTTTAAATTACTCCCGAGTGAATTTAGAGAATTACCACCAAGGGCATCCCTAAGAACAGTTTGCAAAGATTTTAGTTCATTCTTCCTTGCTGTTTCCTGTGCTGATTTAATATGATCAGGGAGAGGACCACTTAATTTTATATGTTTAAAAAGATATCTTTCATAATCGTGTTTCATATCTATCGCTCCTTAGCTTAACGCCTTTTTACAAAATGATTATGCTCCTTGGAGAAGCAGAATGAAAACGAGTAAGGGCAATACTTAGTCTTTATATGTATTATTCTCTTTTGCTTCCTTTTCACATTCTTCAAGGATTTTAGGGTAATATCTTTTGAGTATTCGGTAATACCCGTTTCTCGAGTTTAAATTGTCCCTGAATGTGCTTAGTGGTTCATAAGGATAATCCTGTAAAAAACGCAGGGCAAGTGCCACAAATTTGGAATCCTTATGTTCTTTTCGGATGAGTGATAGCTGTATTATGTTATCAAAAAACTGTTCCAATGTTAATGGTCCCTCTCTCCTGACTGGTACCTGCTCAGCTTTGCGAGACCTTGCGGGCTTTTGCGTCTGATTAGGGCTCTTGGAGTAGTCCTTTTTCATGATATAACCTCCGTCATATTTAGTAACCGGAAAATAGATTTTCCTCCTGAACAAAACTGCAATGTTATGATTTTGAGGAAATCAATATGATTAAGGAGGAAGATCTTAAAGCATGAACAACACGTTTGATCTTGAGGAAAGCGCCCTTGTGGCCTTATCACGAATGACGATTGATGATTTTTCAAGCCTGGTTGCGCAGAAAATAGGGCAATTCTGGTCAGAAGAAAGTTCCGGGAAATCTAGGGCACAAAAGCCCTATGTTACAGTTGAAGAGGCTGCTGAACTGTTGTGCGTAAGTAAGCGTACGTTTGAAACACTTTTATCACAAGGGGAAGTGCCACCACCTGTTATGGGTGGTGGTAGTGGCAGCAAAAGAATCTGGCGTACTGAGGAATTACTGAATATAAAACGCAGTGCTTAAGAGGGCAGTTTTTCTGCTCTCTTTTTTAGTCCCATGCTATAATTATAAATTAAATGTGGCGAAACAGGCAATTATCTTTTTTTCTTTTCAACTGCATCTGCGTATAATTCCAAAGGCCATCTCTGGGCCTTGATTTAATCAGAAAACACCCTGTTGTACGGACTGGAGAAAATGCTGAGACCTGATGAAGACGAGGAGTGCTGACATCATGGACAACAAAAGCCTGAAAAAGCTGGAAGCCGACCTGTGGGAATCGGCCGATCTGCTGCGTGCAGGATCAAAGCTGACCTCGCAGCAGTACTGTATGCCTGTGCTGGGCCTGCTTTTTTTGAGATACGCCTATGGCCGGTTCAAGAAAGTTGAAGCGGAAATCCTCAAGGATCGCCCGGTCAGGAATGGCCGTGTCATGCCCGTCGAAGCCTCCGACTTTGCTGAAAAGAGCGCTCTGTATCTGCCGGAAGAAGCGCAGTATTCCTATCTCGTCAACCTGCCTGAAAACATCCCTGCCGCGCACATCACGTACCAGAAAGACGGCCGGACAGTGCAGATGAACAGCCTCGGTGAAGCCGTCAACCACGCCATGGAACTAATCGAGGCCCAGTCCGAACAGTTGACAGGCGTTCTGCCCAAGGACTACACCATTTTCACCGACGACCTGCTGGCCGAACTGCTGCGCATCTTCAACAACAACGCGCTTGATGATGTGGGCGGCGACGTGATCGGACGCATCTACGAGTATTTCCTCAGCAAATTTGCCCCGGTGGTTGCTTCTGATGATGGCGTGTTCTTCACGCCCAAGTCGCTCGTCAAGATGATCGTGAATATCCTTGAGCCCACCCAGGGAACACTGGCCGACATTGCCTGCGGAAGCGGAGGCATGTTCGTGCAGAGCGGCGACTTCGTGAACAGCAAGGGCAGGTCTGCAAACAAGGCCATGACCTTCTATGGACAGGAAAAGGTGGAGTACAACGCCCAGCTTTGCCTGATGAACATGGCTGTGCATGGCCTGACCGGCGTCATTAAGTCCGGTAATGAAGCCAACAGCTTTTACAACGACGCCCACAACATCGCCGGACAGTGCGATTACGTGATGGCGAATCCACCCTTTAACGTGGATAAAGTCAAAGCAGAGGCGGCCTCTCAGGCGGGACGTCTTCCCTTTGGGCTGCCGAGTGTCAATAAGGCTAATGAAGTGGGGAACGCCAATTACCTGTGGATCTCCTACTTCTACGCCTATCTGAATGAGACAGGCCGCGCCGGTTTCGTCATGGCCTCTTCGGCGACAGACAGCCAGGGCAAGGATAAAGATATCCGCGAGTCACTTGTCAAGACCGGACATGTTGATGTGATGATCAGCGTTGGCAACAACTTTTTCTACACCAAGAGCCTGCCGTGCAGCCTGTGGTTCTTCGACAAGGGAAAGCCCGAAGCGCTGCTGGACAAAGTGCTGTTCATCGATGCCCGCAACTATTACACCGTCGTTGACCGCACGCTGAACGAGTGGAACGACTGGCAGCTGAAAAATCTGAACGCGATCGTCTGGCTGTACCGCGGCGAAACGGAGAAATACGCACATCTTCTCAAAGAGTACCATTCCGTGCTGGGAGCCGAACCGTTTGACGCCATCCTGAAAAAACAGGAAGAACGCCTGAACGCCCTGCGTGAAGAATCAAAGAAAGCCGTCAACGAAGCGGCCAAGAAGGACAAAAAGAAAGTCCAGGCCGAATGGGACGAGCGCTTTGCCGCGGAGGAAGAAACGCTTGCCATTGCCAAAGAAGCTGTCTGGCTGTACGAAAAGTTTGGCGAAGGAGCGTATCAGGACATCCCAGGCCTGTGCCGCATCGCCAGCAGAGCCGATATTGCTGAAAAAGGCTGGTCGCTCACACCGGGAGCCTACGTCGACGTGGCCCCTGTGGAGGACGACGGCGTTAATTTCCATGAACGCATGAAGGAGATCCACGACGAACTGCTGAAATTGCAGGCCGAGAGCAACCGGCTGATGGAGACCATCTCGCTGAATATGAGGGAGATGGGGATATGAGTCTCATTCAAAAAGAGAGACTGGACATATACCATGACGCTTAATGATATTTGTGAACTCATCGTGGATTGTCCCCACAGCACGGCAAAAGACGAAGGAGCCGGGTACCCCCTTATCAGAACGCCCAATATCGGAAAAGGAAGACTCCTCCTTGACGAAGTTCATCGTGTGTCGCAGGAAGTTTACGACAAACGAAATGCGAGGGCAGTTCCCCAAGATGATGATTTGATATTGGCACGAGAAGCTCCGGCTGGTAATGTCGCAATCGTGAAAAACGGCGAGAAAGTGTGTCTTGGTCAAAGGACTGTGCTACTACGGCCAGATAAACGGAAAGTATATCCTGATTTTCTTGTATATTACCTTCTCGCACCGTCGCAACAAT